>CAVAHB010000087.1:0-7194 GCA_963588415.1 Faecalibacterium sp. CAG:74 | reverse complement strand
GTTGGTCGGCGATTTCCTTCTGTTCGTCGGCGAGCGCCAGATGCTCGACGAGACGGTCGCCTTCACGGACGACGGCCCCTTCGCGCCCCGTCTCGACGACCGTCACCTTCACGTCGCCCGCGTCGCTTTCAAGCACCGTCTCCAGCACCGTCTTCGCCGCCGCGCCGTCCTTCAGCATTTCGAGCTGGGCTTCCTTCGCCGCCGCGTCCGCCTGCATTTCGCCAAGATGTTCCCGCGCCTCCTCGATTTCGTGGCGCAGGTTGTCGAGATCGGCCTTCGTCCGTGCGTAGGTCTCGGCGTAATTCGCCTCAAGTTCGCGTGCGGCATCCGCCCGCGCCGTAATCTCGCCGAGATTGCGCTCGGCCGTTCCGACGGCTTCGCGAAGTTGTTTCTCGTCCGCCACCAGCCGTTCGTTGCGGATGATCGCCTCGCGGGCCTCCGCCTCGAGTTTCGCAATCGCATCGCGGCATTCCGTCGCCGTGCGGTCGCACCGCACGCTTTCGCCCCGCGCATTCTGCAGTTCCGCGCGAACCGCGTCGATTTTCGCCTGAGAGGCCCTGAAGGTTTCTTCCGCCGCGTCAAGGGCTTCGTGCGCCGCGTCCAGCGAGTCGGTGAGCAACTTCGTCTTCTGCGCGAGCGACTCAGCCTGCATCTTCACTTCCTCAAGCTGCCGCCGCGTGTCGGAAATCTCGCGCCCGTCGCGCTCCGCGAACTGACGGTACTCGGCGATTCGCTGGGCGTTCACGCCGATGACCTCGTTCGCGCGCCGATACGCGCCGTCCGCCGCCGCCTGTTCGCCCGCGAGCGTCTGCAGGCGTTCCTCCAGCTCGTGAACCGCCTGGTGCTGCGCCTGCTGGGCGGCCTCGGCTGCGGCGACCTGCTCCGTCGCCTCGGCGATCGCCTTCTCGATTTCCTGCCGGTTCGCCGCGTTCTGTTCGAGAACCGCGTCGAACTCGTGAATGCGGTTCTTCGAGACGTAAATGTCGATTCCTCGCAAATTGTCGCGCAATTCCTTATACTTCTGCGCCTTGCCGACCTGCCGCTGCAGCGAACCGATCTGCCGCTTCATCTCGCGCAGGACGTCCGCCTCGCGCAACAGGTTCTGCTCGGTCTGTTCGATCTTCCGCAGGGCCTCCTTGCGGTCGGCCTTGAACTTCGTGATGCCCGCCGCCTCCTCGAACACGGCGCGGCGATCCTCCGGCTTGGACGAGAGAATCGCATCGATCTGACCCTGCGCCATCACCGAATAGGAACTCGTGCCAATGCCCGTGCCCATGAAGAGGTGCTGAACGTCCCTCAGGCGGCACGCCTGCTTGTTGATGAAATACTCGCCCGACCCGTCGCGATACACGCGCCGCGTAATCGTCACCTCGTGGTATTCCGTGCCGAGTTCCTTCTCGCAATCGGCAAAAGTAATCGAAACTTCGGCCAAACCGAGTGGTTTGCGCGTATCCGTCCCGTTGAAGACGACGTCCACCAGCTTGGAGCACCGAAGGGCCGTCGGACGCTGCTCGCCGAGAACCCACCGAATCGCATCCGACACATTGGACTTTCCGCACCCGTTCGGGCCGACAATCGCAATCAGGCCGGGGTCGAACGTCAGGCGCGTACGGTCCGCAAAACTCTTGAATCCGATGACATCTAATTGCTTGAGATACATTGGGGGCATATTGTACCAAAACCCACCCCGCCATTCAATCCCCCGCCCAAATGGCACCATCTAACGGGTCAGCAAAGGAGAGAGGAAGGCCATGGGATTCGACGAAGACGAAGGACAGGCCGCGCCACCCCCACGGGGGTGGCCGGCGGCGGCGCACGGAGTATACCGCACTCGTCCGCCCTCAGTCAACTTTCCGCCACCACACGCCACTACCCGACGTGAGGCCGAAGAGGCGGCCCCGGTCGAGCACAAGCCGCAACCTCCATCCCGAGGGGAACGACATGCCGTCCTTCAGAACCTCCCAGTGCACCCCGCCGTCACGCGAGATGCAGATCGACTCGAGGTCTTTCGTCAGCGCGGCGGCAAGCCCCGGCACGTGCGGGTCGAACGCAATCGCATGGCCAAGCCCCGAACACGACATGAGATTCGCCCGCCGCGTCCGGCCGCCGTCCGTCCACTCGTCGACGCCCTCCTCGTGCGCGACGAGAAAGCGTCCGGGGACGGACGGATCCGCCGCGCACGTGAGTTTCGAGTTCGGATACTTCACGTCCAGTTTCGCCCAGCGTCCCGCCTCGCGGTCGAAGCGGTAGGCTTCGTCGCGGTACTTTCCGAAGAGAAGTGCGCTGCCGTCGTGCGAGAACACCAGCTGCGGCGGAAGCCCTCCCCACCCGTTGAAGCCGTCGAACTCCGTCTCGCGGAAGAATCGAGAACCCTTCGGAAGCCCCTCCGAGAACCACTCCCACTTCCCGACTCCGTCGCGCCAGCGGTAGATGCCGCCCTTCCCCGGTTCGACCGCGCCGCCCATGCAGATGTAGACGTCGTCCGTCAGCGGATCGACGGCAATGCCGAAAACGCCGCTCCGCCGCGGCACGTAGCGGTCGTCCGAAAGCCCGGTGCGGTCCATGTGCCGCCACGTGCGCCCGCCGTCGTCCGTCACGCCGATGTGCCAATAGAACTTGCCGCCCACGCCATACGCGCGTCCCGGCCGCTTCACCGCCCACGCGAAGTCAGGCGCATCGTCCAGCCCACGCGGGTAGTCGTCCGCGAAGCGCTTGCCCTGGAACGACTTGCCGCCGTCGTTCGACGCGAGGATGACGTTGTCAGCCAGTCCGAAGAGGATGTTTTCCGCCGAATGCGGGTCGCACGAGATGGCGAGCGGCACGACCTCGTTGATCGTGTCGATGCATGTCACCCAATTGCGCCCGCCGTCGCGTGTCTCCCAGAGGTCGTACCAGTCGCCCGTGACGAAATGATTCGGATCGGTCGGGTCAATCGTGATCCGACACGTCGCGAATCGGATGTTCCCGCGCCCGAAGTTGGTGTATTCGAGGTAGTTCTCGGTCGCCGGGTTTCCCTGCCTGAACGATTCGGCCTCGACCTTCCGCCACGCCGCGTCCGCCGCCGCGCGCCGGTAGGTCGTGCCGTCCCAGGCGCAAACGACGAGGAAGTCGGGGCCCGCCGCCAGTGCGCCGGAGAACTTGCCGGGGTTGCGCCATTCGGGCAACTTCGGCGGATTCCCGACGGGGTCGATTCCCTGGTGGTAGTCCGTCCACGTCTCGCCGCCGTCCGCCGAACGCCGGATGCGGCTGACCTTCCCCACGTTGAAGACGCCGACGACGTCCGCCGCGCCGGGAATCTGCGCCATCGTGTGCGGGCCTTCCACGCCGTCCATCAGCCGCCACGTGCGCCCGCCGTCATCCGAACGCCAGAATCCCGACTTGAGGTTCAGTTTGAGCCCGTCGTCCTTCGGCGCAGAGGCGTAGACGCGCCCCGGCCGCGTGCGGTCGTAGTGGACGGCCGTGAACTCGTAGCCGTCGCCGCCGCACGGCGTCCAGCTCTCGCCGCCGTCCGTCGAGCGGAAGATTCCCATTCCGGCGGACGCGGCCAGCAGTTCGTTTGCCGCACGGGGGTTGCGTTCGAGCACGCGCCCGTACGTCCTCGACGACGTGCCGTCCGCCGAGAAGCAGGCCATCATCGTCTTGCGCATCGTGCGGCCGCCGTCGTGCGAGACGTAGAGCCCGCCGAGCCTGCCCCACATGATTCCGGCCGCATAGACGATTCGGTCGGGGTCCTTCGGGTCGATGAGGAGCGACCGCACGCGATCGGCCCCGTTCAGAATCTGCGCGTGGGTGAAGTCGGAGTGCAGGGGCCGCCACGTGCGCCCCGCGTCGTCCGAACGGTAGGGCCCGCCAACGTCGGCATACGCATACCAGACCTTCGGGTTGGAGACCGAAATCTCGATTCCCGTCATGTAGCCGCCGCCCGCGACGGGCAGAAGCCGCCACGGCGAAGCCGCCGCCGAAAGTGCGCCCGCGAGCGCCAGCGCACCGAATGTCATCTTCATCATTTTCTTTTCTCCTGTTTGCGTTTCAAATCAGCGGATGATCAGCCGCAGCCCCCTGGGCGGCGTGGCGTAGAGCAAGTCCTCCGGCCCGAGCGCGAGCGGATGGAGCCGCGCCTCGTCGAAGCGCCCCGAGAAGCCGGACGACCCGAACACCAGCCCCGCGCCCGTCCCGAACTCGAAGGCCGCCGCCGTGCGCGTCGCGACGAGTTCGTGATCCCAGTAGAGCGTCACGCTCACAATGCCGCCCGCCGTCTCGTATGCGACCGCGAGATGATGCCATGCGCCGTCGTCGAGCGCGACCTTCGGGAACATCGCGTCCTGCCCCGCGACCTCGAACGTGCCGTCGGCCGTCAGTTTCCAGAACGCCCGCACGGCGTCCGTCCCCTTCGCGAAGGCGACGACGGCGTCGTCCGCGCCGCCCGCCTCACGCCTCACGAACACTTCGCACGTCGCCGCCGTCTCGTCGAACAGCCCTTGCCCCGCATAGGCGACCGTCCCGCCCGTCAGGACTGCGCCGCGGCGGCTCGTCAGCACCGCCTCGCCCGATGCGTTCAGGATTTCGCGCGAGACGCGCCCGCCCGTCGCCGTAGCCGCGCCGTCGGACGACGCGAGGATGGACGCGGCGTAGTTGCCAGTCTCCGCGGACGATGCCCAGCCGTCCTCGAACCGCGCGTCAAGGCGCAGCGACGCGGCGTCGAGCGTTTCGCCCTCGCGCGTCACGAACTCCGTCACCGCGAGCGCGCGTTTCGTCAGGCGGATTTCGTCGTACCACCCCTCCTTCGGGCCCATCGTCGCGCAATACTGGTTGGTGCTGGAACACAGGAGGTAGAGTTCCGTCGGCCGCGCCGCGCCGGCCATCAGCGGATCGGCGGCGTTCTCGAAGCGGGTGAAGAGCGCGTAGTCGAGGTAGAACGAGACCGTCTTCGCGTCCGCATCGCCCACGACGGCAAGATGATGCCACTCCCCGTCCCCGACCGACCTGGTCCATTCGCCTACCGTCCACTTGCCTTCGGCGTTGCCCACGCCGCCCCGCAGCTTCAGGTACTCGCCGCCGCCGTTCGACAACTCGGCCGCCCAGGAGTTCGGGCAGAGGAGCAGTTTGGAATAGTATTTCGACGGGCCGACGACCTTGAAGAACATTTCCGCCGTCCAGCTCCCCGTCGAGAAGTCCCCGTCGGGGTCTGCGACGACGTAGCCGCCGCCCGCGCCAACGTGGGAACTGGCGCTATCGAGGTCGGCGTGCAGCGCGGCGGCGTTCGCAAACGGCTCCATCCCCCGCGCCGTCGCGCGGAAGGCGGCCGCCGCGACGGCGTCCGACTCGGCCGCGAACGTCTTCGCGTACACCTTGTCGGTCACAGTCGCCGCCTCGACGAGCGGGCGCATCGCGGACGGCGAGACGCCGTTGTCGAAGTTCAAATAGGCCTTCGTCTCACGAAACACGGGCGAACGCTTCGGCGACAGGAACTCGACGGCGCGCAACGCCCTCTTCGTCAGGCGGATCTCGTCATACGACCCCCTGTTCACCATAAACGCGGTGCCGGAAGTCCACCAGCTGGTGCCGATGTAAAGCGGCGCATCCGCCGTCACGACGTTCGCAAGGTCGTCCGCCAGCGCTTTCGCGACGATTCTCTCCCGGTCGATGTAAAGCCGCAGGCTGCGCTTCGCCTTCTCGTAGACGATCGCGTAATGATGCCATTCGCCGTCCGCGTAGGCCGTGTCCTCCGTCCGAACTTCCGTACCCGCCGCGTTGCACGCGACCTTTCCCGGCCCGTCCTTGTCGATGCGGAAGTAGAAACCCCCGTGCTGATGGACGAGATAGACGTAGTTGCCTTCCCACGCGCTCGTATCGTCGGCCGTGGCCCTGAAGAAGAACTCCAGCGTGAAGTCGTCGTTCAGATACGACGTGTCGGCCATCACCATGCGGCCCTTGTCCGTCAGCGTCAGGCAACTCGCGTTCGGGTGCGCCTCCGCGTCTGTGAAGGATGTCTCGTAGAACGGGCTGAGCGTTGCCGCCGCCGCCGATGCCGGCAGCACGGCATCCGTCGCGTTGAGCAGCAGCGTCAGCGCGGGCTTGCCGTCCGCCGGAGCCAGCGCGTTCATCTCCGACCCGCCCGTCAGGAACTCCTCGTCGCACGGCGCATAGACGAGCGTGTCGTCCGAGACGACCGTCCGGCGGCTCTCCGCCCGTGCGGCGGCATCGGCGAGAAACGCCTCCGCCCACGCCGGCGGCATGACGAACTCCTGCGGCGTCAGCGCACGCTTCACGATGCGCACCTCATCGTAGGCCGCGCCCGAAATGCTCAAGTTGTTGAGGCCGTAGCCGCAGTTGACCTCGAGCGTGCTATCGGCGGAACCGGCGGGCACGACGTATTTCGCCGCGCCGACGAGCGCGTAGTCGAGATAGTAGGCGAACGTCCCGAGCGTCCGATCCTGCACGACGGCCAGGTGATGCCACTTGCCGTCCTTGATGGACGGCGGGTTGATGTTCTGCCCCCAGCCCTTGTTCTTCCACACGGGGACGCCCTCCTCGCTGACCTGAATCATCCACGCCCCGCTGTGTCGAATCACATAGGACCCATTTTCGAAGCTGGCGTCGGCGTCGATGCGGATGAAGCACTCGAACGTGAAGTCGCCGTCGCAATACGAGGCCGCGCCGGACCATCGGGCGGCGATGGGCGCACGGTCACCGCTCGGCCATGCCCCGTAGACGAAGCCGCCGTTCGACTCGTCCGTGCCGTCCATCCCGTCGCGCAGCGTCGCCAGTTCCTCCGGCGCGGCCTTCAGCACGGCGTTCCGCTGTTCAATCAGCGTCAGGCGGTCGTCTGCCGTCGCAAGGTTGGCGCCGAAACTGGCCGTATCGCAGGAAAGGTGGAGGACGGCATCCGAATCGACGGCCATCGCGCCGCCTGCGGATGACGGCAACCCCGCCGTGAGCGCGGCGATTCCGAGGGCGGCCGCAAGCCCCGTTCTTCCGATGTTCAGCGTTTTCATGGACGGTTTCCTCCTTGTGCTTGTGTTTGGATTCGTGTGAGAAGTCCATTCCTTTCGAAGGCGGAACGCCGCCGCGCCGTCCCGTCACGGGACAGCGCCGGGCGGACGCGCAAGTGCCGCGCCTTTGTATTGTCGCCTACGCCTGGGGGGGGGGGGGGGGGGGGTATTCGCGGCAACCGGATGGGTTGGAACGCCCTTC
>CAVAHB010000086.1:0-3283 GCA_963588415.1 Faecalibacterium sp. CAG:74 | reverse complement strand
CTCGGCCTTTTGCTCCCGAAGCAAACGCGCTACCAGGCTGCGCTACGCTCCGACACAGGTGTTCCCCGCCTAAGCAACGGAAAACGGCGCGTATTATACTCTTTTAATCCTTCCGCGTCAATAGGGCAAGAAATCGGGCGGACAAATGTCCGCCCGAATCCATTCACCGGCCTTATTCGGCAATCGGCGCGACGGTCGCCTTCACACGGTAGAAGCCGCTCGTCCCCTTCTTCGGGAACGTCAGTTCCAACGTCGCACCCGTCGCGAGCGTGCTTTCGCCCTGCGTCGTGATGGCCGTTGGCGATTCGCCCGAGAACACCGTGTAGTAGATACCCGGGGTCGTCGTCAGCGTCGCCTTCTGGTCGCCCGTCGCAAGAGCCGACAAATCGAGATTCCCGTAGGAATCGACCTGCTCCTGAATCGTTGCCGTCGCATCCGCCGTCAGCGCGACATCGACTGCGTAGCCGCCGGCCATCGTCGAGACGACGGTCGCCTTGAAGAGCGCGGCGTAAGCCGTCTTGTCGGCGATACCGTCCGGCGCGTTGATCAGGCCCGACGGGTTCGCATTGATTGCCGCCGCCATCGCATCCGCCGCGTCCTTACTTTCGCATTCCGTCTCCGAACCCGGATTGACCGGCTCGTAGTCGGGCGTGGTCGCCTTCGCCTTGATGACGAGCGTGCGGTCTTCCGTTATCGTGACCGGGCCGAGCACGCTGTTCGCCTCGTCGAGTTCGTAGCCGTCCGCAAACTTGATTGAGTCCTTCACGATCGTGAACACGACCTTGTCCTCGACGTCAAAGCGGTCGTCAAACGAATCGGCGCTCGGCTTGACGGAGGTCTCGGTGCCGGTTGGATAGGTGGCGGTGTAGGAGAAGTCCGTGACTTCGGAATCCCAAGCCACCGAAACCTTCGCCCAATTAATCGCGGCGGCCGTCCAGTAGCCGTCCGCACCCTTCACGAACTTGTAGTCCTCGGTGGTGATGTAGGCATCCTCCCCGTCATCATCCTTGCCCATTACCTTGAGGTAGTCCTCCATCGCCTCAATGCCGCTCTCGCTGCCCGCGAACTTCACCGACCTCGTCGCAAGAACCATCGCCTCCGCGCCTGCCGTTGACGATTCCGCGTTTTTCACACCGACGGGGGAAACGGACGACGTTTCCGGGGTCGTGAAGGTGCCGCCTTCGACGATGACGACGCCGTAGCCCGTCATCGTGTTGTCGCCGCTGTCGCTCTTCTCAACACGGACGCAATACCTGTCAGGCCCCTGCGTTTCGAACGAACCGCCGTAGATGACGATTCCACCGTTCTGCGCCGTCATGACATGGGACTTGCCAGCGAAGAACGTGCCGCCGTTGACGATGACCTTCGCCGGGGCCGTTTTCTCGCCGACGCAGACGAACGTCTTCGAGCCTTCCGGATTCGTCCACGTGCCAGACCCCATGAAGGTGAGCGTCACGCCGTCAACCTGAATGCCGGGGTATGAGCCGGTCGCGGCGGTCACCGTCAGGCCTTCGTCGAGATTGAGCGTGACTTTGACGGCATCTTCATCCGTTTCTTCGTTGGCGCCTTCGGGAACGATAGTCAGCGTCGAGGCAATCGTGACGTTCCTCACAATGTCAACCGTGGCCGACTTGGATGCGACCGCCGCATCGACGGCGGACTGGAGCGTCGCATACTTCGCATCGCCAATCTTCGCAATGACATCGCCCATCACATAGTAGTCGCCACTCGCCGAGAACACCTTGCCCTCCGCCGCGTTGGCGTTGAGAAGCGTGAGGTAGGTGGCATCCGAATCGTCACCAATCAGGAACTTGCCGCCGTTGAAAGCGCCCTTCGCGTCCGTCCCGAAGGCGACGCGCCCGTTGAACGTACCCGCCTCAATGGTCAACGCACCCTGATTGTCGATGAGGTCGCCCGTCCGTCCGCCGATGGAAAGAACGCCATTCGCGTCCGCGCTCGTATCGGTGATGGTAAGCGAGCCCGTGTTGCTGATGAGGGCGTTCGCGCCGGTGCCTGAAGCGGTGACTGTCTTTCCGTTCAGGTCGAGCGTCCACACGCCGGGTGCGCCAAACGCGAGCGCGGCATCATCGGCGACCTTCTGGTCGGCATCCAACTTGAGGGAGACCGAAATTGCCGCGCCTTCCGCCGCATCCTCCATGGCCGCCGAAACGGACGCAAGGAGTTTCGCCAGCGTCGTACCCAAAACCGTTGTCGCCGTGCCGTCAATCGTCACCGTTGCCGTCGCAACCGTCGGCGCAGTCCATTTCGTGAACGCCGGCGCATCCGCCGCCGTGACAATCTGCAGATCGTCCACGCCGCCCCTCCCTGCGAAACCGACGGAAAGGAGCGAATCCCCGTTCTCGTCCGTCCCATTCATCAGGCTGGGGAACAGCCGGCTGTCGGAGTAGTAGGCGTTCGCCTCCGCCGCGAGGTCGTTGCTTGCGTCCGCAAAATAGGAGGAGAACAGCGCGGCATACGCCTGCGCATCCGCCGCCCTGACGGCAACGCCGTCAACGAAGACGGCGAAGCCGAGCGTCTTTGCCGCGTTCGCCCGAACGGACTTCACCGACACGCGCACCCACTGGTCAGCCGCAACCGATGCGGTAAGTGCCACGGTCGCCGGCGTTGCGCCGATTCCGCCGTCCTTGTCCATCACGCCGCAGGTCGCCATCAAGGTGGGCGAGGTTTCGCCGGCATCCTCATCGACCTCCTTCAGCCAAACGATGAACTTGTCGCCGCTGACGACATCCGGCGCTTCGTCCGTCGCCGTGAACTTGATGAGCGTGTCGATTATGTAGGTGTTATCCTCGTCCACCGCGACCGCACCCGAAGACGCGGCGAAATTGCGCCGAAGCGGTGCGTCGAACGTCGTCTCAAACGAGAGATACTGCGAACCCGGCCCGCCGAACGCGGCGACATTGTCCCCAGACGTTGCGTACTCGTAGGCCTCACCGTCGGCGTATGCGGCGGTTGTTATGCCGCTCGTATCCGTCGGCTTGCTCCACATGCCGTCGTCAAGGTCGAACGCACCGTCCGTCTCGAACGACTGCCGTGTTTGCGCGAACTCGGCCGCACAGACACCCGCAGAGAGTGCCGCCGCCACCAATGCCATCAGTAGTTTTTTCATATCGCTTACTCCTGTTTGCCACCGATACCTCCATCGGCGACACGAGAATGATACTATATTTCTGACGAAAGCGCAAGGGGCGGAATCTTTCTGGCGTTTACCGCAGTTTGCCATAATAACGGACACTCTTTCAGGAACGGAAGATGTCCGGCGGGA
>CAVAHB010000085.1:0-11654 GCA_963588415.1 Faecalibacterium sp. CAG:74 | reverse complement strand
CACGGCCAACAAGCGCCGCGCCCGCCTCCGCGAACTCTGCGGCTCTGCGCGAGTTTAGTTGCCAGCACCACAGTATAGAGTAGTACACGAGTTCCCCACCAGTTCAAAAAAAGTTGCCTTTCTTTCGGTGCGGCGAACCCTTCCTGTCCGACCGCCGAGTCCATATATGGACTACCCCCAAGTCCATATATGGACAACACCTTAGTCCATATATGGAGAATCCCAACGCTCTCTGAAGGGGGCAGACGGGGGCTTTGCCGTACTCCTTATTTATATGAAGTCCGCCGTCAGGCGGACGGCCTCTGAAAAGGCCGTGGGCTGACCGGGGACGGTGATGAAGAGGTGGGTCGCCTTCGGGAAGACGCGGTAGTCGACGGGAACGGCATTCTGCCGCAGACGGCGGACGAACGCCGCGCCTTGGTCGAGGAGAATGTCGTGTCCGGCCGCGATCAGAAGCGTGCGCGGCAGTTTGCGCAACATCTCATCCGTTGCCAAATCGACCGAAACGAGCGGATTATGCGCGTTTGCGCCCGCATACGCCGCATTGAACGCCTCCAGGAGTTCCGCGTCGTTCCCGTAGCCGACGGCATACTTCCGCCAGGAATCGGTTTCGTCCGTGAAGAGCCGCGTGACGGGGTAGATGGGCACGATGGAGCGGACGCCCGGTTCGACGAGGGCGGCCGCGAAGGCGAGATTGCCGCCCGCGCTGTCGCCGCCGATGGAGATGCGTTCGGGGTCGCCGCCCCATTCCGCCGCATGGGCGCGCAAGTGGCGGAACGCGGCGCGGCAGTCGTTGAGGGCGGCCGGGTAGGGGTCGGCGGGGGCGAGCCGGTAGTTCAGCGCGACGACGCAGGCGTCGCCCCTCAGGGCGAGCGCGGCGCAGAACCACGCGCAGCTGTTGATGCTGCCGAAGACCCAGCCTCCACCATGCAGGTAGAGCAGAACGGGACGCGGTTTCGTCGCGGGCTTCTTCGGGCTGAACAGGCGGAGGATCGGCGTGAGGTCGGTCGTCTTCACGCCGTCGGGCAGTTCCGGCGCGGCGTTTCGCCCCTCCCGAATCGCACGAAGGGCGCGGTCGTCGCCCGCAATCGCCGCGCGGACGGCTTCGCACTGGCGGCGCTGGAGGTCCGCCGGGCGCGACCGGAGGAACGCCGTCTCCTCCGCCTGCATTTTCGCGTCAAGGTCGGAATCCGTCATTTCCGCTTCCCCTTCCGCACCGGCGATTCCGCCAGCGTCCTCACTTTCGATTCCTCGTCCCTGTTCAGGACTTCGACAAGGTAGGGGGCGTGGCCGCCGCGGCAGAAGAGCCCGTGCACGGCCTCCACGCCGTCCGTCGCAATCACGTCGCGGATAAGCCTGATCATGGGCTTCGTGATGCGCAGACCCGGGATGAAGACGGGAATGCCCGGCGGATAGGGCACGAGGAACTGGGAGGCGATGCGCCCCTCGGCTTCGTCAATCGGGACGAGTTCGCCGTCGCAGAGCGCAGCGTCGTGCGGCAGGACGACGGCCTGCCCCGAGACGGCCTCGACGACGGAACGGGCGGCGGACTTCTCGCGCCGTCCGTTCGCACGCACGGACGCGGCGGGCGAGCCGATGAGCCGCCTGTGCTGACGGCAGACGCGGAAGAGGTATTCGAAATGCTCCTCGACCGTTCCCGCCGTGACGAGGAAGAGAATCGTCGTCGCGGTCGCCTTCTCCCAGCGGATGTGCGCCTTGAGGAGCATCTTGCGGAAGGTTTCGCACGCCTTCGCCGAGCGGAGCATCAGGACGATCTTGAGGGGGTCCTTCATGTAGCCCTGCCCGCGCCAGTCCACGCCCTTGCCGGCGATTTCGTCGAGCCCGGCGAAACAGGCGTTTTCCGGCTTGCCGCACTCGTCCGCCACGCGCTTGCGGAACGCCGCCGCCCAACGGATGCGCTCGTCGATGACCTTCAGCCCTTCCAGGCGCATCTGGACGCCCGCGACATCCAGCGCCGCGAGGAACGGGTAGTGGGGCGAGGTCGAGTGCCAGTAGCGCAGGAACTCGTGGAGGTCGTGGGAGAACTTCTCGTAGCTGCCGCGCCCGTGGAGCGCGAACCGACGACGCAGCCAGCGGAAGGCAGGCGAGGCATCGTCCTCAAGGAGTTGCTTGAAGCGCGTCGAGACGTGAATCATCGAGGCCTGCGAAAACGCCGCGAGCGTCTTGTGGGTGGACTGCACCGCGAAGTGCGCCCCGCACGTCTCGTTCACCGCGTTGTAGCGCACGGCGTCGCCGCCGCCGCGCCCGAACGTGTAGTAGGGGTGGAAGTTCAGATACGCCGCCCACGCCTCGTCCGCATAGAACAACACGCCCGCCTTTTCGCACTGCCGCGCAATCTCCCACACGGGGTAGAGAATCCCCTCGTAGGTGCAGGTCGTGAGAATCAGCAGGCGCGGGCGCTCCGCCTCGGAGGCGACGGGGGCTTCGAGCGCCTTCTTCACATCGTCCAGCGCGACGGGCCCCCACACGCCGAGGCTCGCGTTCCAGTGTGCGGGCAGATAGCGCGGCACGGCGCCCGACGTGACGACGGCGTGGTGGACGCTCTTGTGGCAGTTGCGATCGACGAGGACGACTTCTCCCGGGCGGAGGAGCGTCATCAGCATCGCCTTGTTCGAGGTCGACGTCCCGTTCGTGACGTAGCAGCTCTGC
The DNA here is from genome assembly GCA_963588415.1 of Faecalibacterium sp. CAG:74. Lineage (GTDB taxonomy): Bacteria > Verrucomicrobiota > Kiritimatiellia > RFP12 > UBA1067 > UBA1067. The sequence goes on along the minus strand of CAVAHB010000085.1, from coordinate 8,984 downwards.
GCCGAGCAGAAGATCTCGCTCGTCAGTTTCTGCGCCTCGGAAAGTGGCGTTCGCGCCTCCGGGCTGGAAAGGTCGCCGAGCGACTCGACCGAGACGGAAAGATCGGTGCGGAAGATCGTGCTGCCGAACGCCGCGTGGAAGCCGGCGAGGAAGGGCGAATCCTCGAAGGCGCGCCCGCCGTTGTGCCCCGGCGTATGCCAGTTCGTCCCCGCCTTCACCCGCACGTATTGACCCAGCGCCGTCGAAAAGCGCGGCATCCAGAAACTTTTGAAGAGATGCACGATGCGCTCGTGGCACTTCACCGGACGCTCGAAGACGGCGGCATCCTTCTTGACCCACCGCCGCGCCGGAAGCGTTACTTCGGCATGGCCGGGGCGCGTGAGAACGACCTTCGGAATCGCCGGGAAGAAGAGTTTCAGCCAGTCGCGCAAGTCCATGCCGGCGAGGGACTGGCCGATGAAGTCGTCGTCGATGAGGAAAAGGCTGCAGGCGCGGCCGGATTCCGTCAGGACGCCACGCGAACCTCCGCTCGTGAAGAGCGTCTTCGCGAGGCCGTCCGCCGAGTTCGTCGTCGTCAGGCGAAGCGGCGGATAGTCCTGCGGACCGCGCAGGTCGAACGTCTCGCGGCAGAAGTCGCGGAAGGCATCGGCAAGACCATACTCAATGACGGGCAGACGCTTCGCGTCCGTGCGGCTTGGCTTGTGCAGATAAACGACGGTCAGGGATCTGGACATTTGGTTTTCCTCAGCGAAAGCCGAGTATCTTGTGCAACTGCACGGAAAGCGACCACCCCTCCAACTTCGAGAGGACGCTCTTCGCGGTGGCGAAGTCAATCGCTCCGTCGCAGTCGCACGGTGAAATGTAGTAGTCCGTCGCGGCAATCCTGCCCCGTACGGTTCTGCAGAAATCGACGATGTCTTCGGACGAGGCGACGACGCGCACCTCGTCCGCCGCCGTGAGGGCGAGACGCTCCGGGAACTCCGCCTTGGGCGAACAGGCGACGTAGTCGAGAAAGCCGAACCAGTCCGGCTCGTTCGTCCCGTTCGTCTCAACGGCGACCCAAAGGCCTTTCGCCTTCAGCGCGGCGACGAGTTCGGGCATTTCACGGACAAGCGTCGGCTCGCCGCCCGTGAGAATCACGCTCTTCGCACGGAAAGCCCCGACCTCCTTCACGAGATCGGGCAGCGAAAGCGAAAAGTGCCGCGCTCGGTCGGTATCGCACCACGGGCAGGCGAGGTTGCACCCGGCGAAGCGGATGAAGACGCAGGGGCGACCCGAATTGCGGCCCTCGCCCTGGAGCGACTCGAATATCTCAACGAGGTCATACATCACGAGACCTGCGCATCCTGCACCGCCTTGATCAGGCTCACGCCGTAGATTGCCGCCGTTTCGGCGCGGAGAATCGTCACCCCGAAACTGACGGGGGTGGCGATTGCGAGGAGCGCGGCGAGTTCGTCGGGCGTGAAGTCCCCTTCCGGCCCGACGAACAGGGCGGGCGGCCTACCCGTGAAGAAGGTCCCGCGTCGTACTTCAAGTACGCGCAGAATCGTCGGCGGGGACGGGTTCGCCAGCGCACCGACGAGGCACTCCGTCTCCCCGACGAGGGCAAGAGCCTCCCTGAAATCAACGGGTTCGGCAACTTCGGGTATCCACTTCGCGTCGGATTGCCGCGCCGCCTCCTCGGCGATGCGCGTCCAGCGTTCGCGTTTTGCCGCACGTTCGACCGTCGCGATCCGCACGATCGTGCGGGCGGAAATCACCGGCACGATGCGCGAAACGCCGAGTTCCGTCGCCTTCTCGACCGTCCAGTCCCAGCGCGAACCCTTCGTCACGCAGGCGAAGAGCACGAGCGCGGGGCGGACGGGATGCACGGCGAGTTCGCCCGCACGGACAAGCGACCGATTCGCCGCGTCATAGCGGTAGACGCGCGAGCGTCCCTTCCCGTCGAAGAGTTCGACCGACTCGCCGTCCTTCGGGCGCAGGACACGCAGGTGCTTCGCCGACGACCACGAAAGAACAGGCGCTGCGCCCTCAAGCGCAGAAGTTTCAGCAAGCAACCGATGCATGGACTAAAGGCGGTTCAGCACGTCGCGAATCGAACGCTCGCGGGCCTCGATGGACTCGCAAAGGCGGAACTGCACGCGGGCGCGGTTCAGGTTCTGTTCGGGCTGCTTCGTCTTGAAGTAGACGTTCCCGTTCAGGTAGTCCTGAAAGAAACGCAGCCCCAGTTCAAACGGCAGCAGTCGAATCGAGTCGTAGAGGTAGGCGCGGTCGGCATCCGTCAGGAACGCACCCGCCTCACGCATGTAGCCCTTGCAGAACGCCGTCGCAAGGTCTTCGTCAAAGACGACCTTCGAGAGATTCGTCTCCTCTTCGCCGGCGGGGTTGCAAATCGAGCGGAGCGCGTCGCCGAAGTCCATGTGAATCAGGCCGGGCGAGACGGTGTCGAGGTCAATCATCGCCGTCCCCTTGCCGGTGACGTCGTCAATCATGATGTTGTTCACCTTCGGGTCGCCGTGGAACATCCGCTTGCGCAGTTCGCCGTGCGCCTCCGCCCGCTCAAGGGCCAGCGCGAGGTCGCGGCGATCCTCGATGAAGCGGGCGAGACGCTTCGCCTCCATCGATGCGCCGACCAGGGCTTTCGCCGAATCGTTCTCAAGCGTCTTGTCGTAGGCCTTCAGGTAGCCGCTCGTAATGTGGAAGCCTGGCAAGGGGTCGCGGATGCTCCCCGGATTCATGTCCGAGACAAGGTAATGGAAGTGGCCGAGCGCGGCGCCGCACTCAAGCGCGTGTTCGGGACCTTGCGCCACGTCAAAGGCGTGGGCGGACATAATGCGCGTAATCACGCGCCAGACCTCGCCGTCTTCGTCCGTCACGTAGTCCGCGCCGTCTTTCGTCCTGACGATCTGCGGCATCTGCCACACGCGGTCGTCGCGCCCCGCCACCGCATCCGTCTCAAGTTTCTCGTGGCAGTGCTTCGCAATCTCGTGCATGTTCGCCATAATGGCCTCGGGCTGCGGAAAGACCGCACGGTTCACACGCTGCAGAATCACCTGCGTTTCGGTGAACGTGTTTCGGTAGATGGCAAGATAGGTGTCGTTGATGTTGCCGTTGCCGAAAGGCTGCAGCGAAACGAGCCGCCCCGTGATGTCGAACTCATTGATCAGAATGTTCAGGTCCATGCTTTTCTCTCCTCTTGTTGTGTTTCGTCCCGTGCGGGAACGGACGGCCCTTCCGCCCGGCTTCACGCCGCTCCGGCACCGGAACAAAGTCGATCCGCCGCAGGCGGAAATCAACGCTCGCCACCCGCACCCGCATGCGGTCGCCCACGCGCCAACTCTCGCCGCCGGGCGCGGAAAGCGAATGGTCGAACTCATTGTAGCGCACGAACCGCCGCGACAGGACGCTCACGTGCACAAGCCCCGAAATCGCAAGTTCTGGTATCTCGACAAAGCACCCGAACGGCGTGCATTTCGAGATGACCGCGTCGTATTCGGGCTTCTTGGGCGACTTCAGTTCCGCCTCCATCAGGCGGTATTTCTTGATTTCGAGAAGCCCGCGTTCCGCTTCCGCCGCGACCTCTTCCATCGCGCTCGTATGCTCGGCCCAGCGCTGCAACGTCTTCGGCGGAACGCGGCAGTTCTTCTTCTCAAGATAGGCCGCGAGCTGCCGGTGAAGCGTCAGGTCGGGATACCGCCGAATCGGCGACGTGAAGTGCGCATAATACTGCTTCGCAAGGCCGAAGTGACCGATGGCCGTCGCGTCGTAGACCGCACGCTTCATCGAGCGGAGCACCATCACCGAGAGCGTCGGGTAAAGCGGGTTCTTCTTGATGGACTTCAGGAACTGGGCGAACACCTTCGGGTTCTCGATGTTGCCCATCTTCACGCCGAGTCCGCGCAAGTCGGCGCGAAGCATCAGGATCTTCTCCGGATCCGGCGGCTCGTGCAGCCGGGCGAGAATCTTGATTCCCTTCGTCCACAGTTCCTTCGCCACCGCCTCATTCGCGGCAACCATGCATTCCTCGACCATCTGGTGCGACTCGTCGTAGGGGCGCGTCACGATGCCCGTCATCTCGCCCGCGTCGTTCAGCACGACTTCCGCCTCGGGAACCTCAAGGTCGAGCGCCCCGGCGGCAAACCGCCGCTTGCGAAGTTTCTGCGCGAGGGCGTTGATTCCCGCGACAACCTTCAACGCCGCCTTGCCGCCCTTCGCCGCCTTGCCGCTCGCAATCATCGCCATCACCTCTTCGTAGGTGTAGCGAACTTTCGAGCGGATGACGGACTTCGCAAAGGTTCGCTTGATCATCTCGCCGTCGCCGTTGAACGTCATGAAGACGGAGAATGCGAACCTGTCCTCGTTCGGCACGAGCGAGCACACCCCGTTGCAGAGTTCCTCCGGCAGCATCGGCACCACGCGGTTCGCCAGATAGACGCTCGTCGAACGCCTGTACGCCTCGCGATCCAGCGCCGTCCCCGGCAGCACGAAATGCGACACATCGGCGATGTGCACGCCGAGAACGAGATTCCCCTGACGGTCTTTCTCAAGGCTCAGCGCGTCGTCATAGTCCCGCGCCGTCTGCGGGTCGCAGGTGAAGATGAACTTTTTCCGCAAGTCCAGACGCTTTCCGGGCGACTTCAGGCGTTCGCCGACGTGTCGCGCCTCCGCAAGGACTTCCTTCGGGAAAGACTTCGGCAGTTTGTAGAACTTCATCACCGCCGCCGTGTCTTCACGCGGTGTCCGTCCCGGTGGCGGAAACAAAACCTGTCCATTTGCATTTTTCATCTGCCACGCATTATACCATTTTCCCGCCTCCGTTTTCCAGTCTGCGGTTTGCGCTTCTCAAGAGCGCATCATGCGCACGGCGCCCGCCGCAACGAGGGCCTCCGTAAGGGGAATCGCCCACCAAAGTGCCGCGCCGCCGAAGAAATACGGCAGCACGAGGATGAGCGCACCCGAAACGAGCAGTCCGCGCGAAATCGAGACCGCGAACGAGACCTTTGGCCTCAGCGTCGCCTGGAAGTAGTAGGTCGAGAACACGTTGAACGGCAGGAAGATGAACGCCAGCGCATACGTGCGGATAATCTTCGGCGCGACGGCGAGCACCGCGTCCGTCGGCTTCATGAACGTGCGGACGAACACTTCGGGAATCGCAAACAGCAGCACCAGCCAAACCGCGCTGATGATGGCAGAAGTCCTAAGCGCACATTTCAGGGTCTGCCGGACGCGCTGATGAGCCCCCGCGCCGTAGTTTTGCGAGATAATCGGCTGCGCACCCTGCCCGACACCGTAGCCGCAGCACTGGACGAACGTGCCGACCATCACGATGACGCCGTAGACCGCGAGTTCGTCCGTGCCAAGATAGCGCAGAATCTGCCGATTGAAGAGGACAGTCAGTATGCCCATGGCGATGTCGATGAGAAAGACCGAGAAACCGACTTCCACGATTTTCCGCGAGAAGAGGACGGGCGCGAGCGGCATTTCAAGTCGGAGCGTGTTCTTTCGGTGCGCGAAGTGCGACAGCATCACCGCAACGGTGATGAGTTCGCCGATGACCGTGGCAAGTCCCGCGCCGAAAATCCCCGTGTCGCAGGTGAAGACGAAGAAGTAGTCGCCGAAGACGTTGAAGATTCCGCCCGCCAGCACGGCGGCCGTCGCCAGTTGCGGATTGCCGTCGTTGCGCAGGAACGCCATCAGGATGTTCGCAAAGACGAACAACGGCACGCCATACTTCACGGGTTCCATATACCGAAGCGAGAGCGCAAGCAATTCGCCCTCCCCGCCGAAGACACGCAGAAGCGGTTCCGCGAAGAAGACGAGCCCCACCGTCGCCGCAACGGAAAGGACGCACCCCATCAGGAGAGCCGCCGTGAAGTACCGGTTCGCGGGTGCGCTCGACACGCGAGCGCCGCGCTTCACCGCATAGAGGACGGATCCTCCGATGCCCGCGAGAAGTCCGAGGGAGAAGAGGATGTTCCAGATGGGGGCGATGATCGCCATCGCGGCGACACCTTTCGGCCCGTGATACTGGCCGACGACCGCCGCATCCACGAGCGAGTAGATGCTCGTCATCAGCGCCGAACCGAACGCGGCGAACAAAAACTTCCGATAGACGGAAGGAATGTCATCTTCCAGCAGATTCATTTCTCAACGTCTTTGCCTGTCGTTTTTTGGTTGCAGTTTTCTCCTACCGTTCACGCACCGTTTGCGTGAACTGCCGCTCATTTTACCATACGTGTCAAGCCCCCTCTCTCGGCACTGGCGTTTCCGTCACTTGTAGATGCACAGGTTGCGCCCCTTCACGACGCGGACTGACCCGTCCGCCGGCACGGTGACGACACCGCCTTTGCGCTCAAGCATTCGCGTCCGTCCGATCGCGTCCGTCACCGGTCCGTCCGCCGAGACCTGGTAGGTGACGTGCACGACATCGGCGCGAACCGACGCGGCGCACAGGACCGCCGCGCACTGAATGAGCAGACTTCTGATTGTTCGTTTCATCTCAAGCAACCTTTTCAAAGAAGTTAAAAGAGCAGCCGGCAACCGGGCTTTCATCACGCAAAGAGCGCAAGAGCCTTTGCGCCCTTGTCACCGTCGGGCGATTCGTGTATAATACACGGCAAACACACGACAAGAAAGGGTTTCTTACCATGGCGAACATGACAATCTCCGTAAACGACAATGTCAAGCGCGAGTTCACGCGGTTCTGCGACGACGTAGGACTCACGGCCTCGGCCGTCCTCAACGTCTGCATGGTGACGATTTCGCGCGAACGCCGCATCCCCTTTGCCATCCAGGCCCCGTCCCACACAGCCGCCGACGACATCGCCGCGCTGGAGTCGGACATCGAGATCTCGCGGCGCGAGTTCGCCGAGGGCAAGGGCATTCCGAGCGATGTCGTCTTTGACCGCCTCCATGAGAAGCTGATGTCCATGAAAGCCGAAAGGGCTGCCGTATGAACGTCATCTGGTCGCCGCACGCCGAAAGCCTTCTCTGCGGCATCGTTCTTGACATCGCCAGACCTGTCCCGTCGTTCCGCTTGAATGCTTCCACGAAGTCCCGCCGAATCCCGAACGGCTTCGACAGCTCATCTGCAAGCCCTACCGTATCGTCTACGAAGTGGTTGGCGACGAGGTGCATGTCCTCTCGATCCGCCACGGACGCATGCTTGTCGCGCTCGGCGACACCTGCTGGAACTGATACGTCCCGTTCGGTCTGCCGCTTCGCGCTCATTCGGCCTCTCCTTCCGCTTCGTCGCCTTTCGCATCATTCGCCAGCACCTCCAGAAACGCCGCGCACAGAATGAGTAAAGCTTTGACTGTTCGTTTCGTCTCAAGCAACCCTTTCAAACAAAGAACGAACTACGGTTGGGCACATGATTTCATCACGCAAAGAACGTCAAGTGGTCGGACGAGACGACCGAACCGAAAAAAGTGTCTTAGACCCATTGACGGACGGGGCGTCGTTTTGGTATACTATCCAACCAATCACAGGCCAGGTTAGCACAGTTGGTAGTGCGGCTCATTCGTAATGAGCAGGTCGGGGGTTCGAATCCCTTACCTGGCTCCAGCTACTCAGACGGCGGGAGTAGATCAATTGGTTAGATCATCAGATTGTGATTCTGAGGGTTGCGGGTTCGAGTCCCGTCTCCTGCCCCAAATGAAGCAAGAAGGAATAAGAACGTGACCGTTGTTCAGTCTCTTATCGATTTGCAGGAAGTTGACGGGCGAATTCGTGAACTCGAACACGAATTGAAGGACCTTCCCCGTCGCAAGGCGCAGGAAATGGCCCGCCTTGACGGTGTCAGCAGGAACCTTACGGCCGCAAAAGCCAATCAGGAGTCCGCCAACAACCGCGTCAAGGGCTACGAAGAGGATGCGAAGGCCCTTCGCGAGAAAATCCAGCAACTGAAGACCACCCAGGCGGGGCTTAAGACGAACAAGGAATACCAGCAGTATTCGGTTCAGATTGACCTCGTGAGCCACGACCTTGAAACGACCGAGAACAGCCAGATTGCCGCGATGGACGACCTGCCCTCCGCGCAAGCCCGGATTGACAAGGCCCAGGCGAAGTTCGATGCCGAAAAGGGCGGCGTGGATGCGCTCTGCGCAGAAATCGACGAACGAATCGCGGCAGTGAAAGCCGAACTTGAGGAGGCGCAGAAGGAGCGCGCCGAGAAGGCGAAACTCGTCACGAACCCGAAGTTCATGCTCTACTACGAACGTCTGCGCACGAAACGGTGGCCGGTCGTCGTGGCTCTGACGCACGAGGGCGTGTGCGACGGGTGTCACCTCGTGCAACCTCCGAGCGTTTCGCAGCTCGTGGACCACAATTCGGATCTTGTGGCCTGCACGATGTGCGGTCGCATCCTCTACCGCGACTGATTGATTTAAGATCTCCCCTGGAGCGACGCGCGGAGGAATCGGTCGCTGCCAAACGGCAGAGGAAAGTCCGGACTCCACAGGGCGGAGGATTCGCCTGCAATGGGCGGAGGGTGCGGGGTAAGCCCGCACGACGGAAAGCGCCACAGAAAACAGGTAGCCCTCACGGGTGATAGTGAAAAGGCGGGGTAAGAGCCCACCGGCGCGTCTGAAACGACGCGTGACTTGGCAAGCCCTCCTCGGAGCAAGATCAAATAGGGGATCGACGGGCGGCCCGTCCGGCTGGCTTCGGCCATGAGATCTCGGGTTGATTGCTCAGATGAATGACCGGTTGAAACACAGAATCCGGCTTACCCGCCGCGCGTCGCTTCAGGGGAGATCCTTCGGATGGCCTCGGGTGAAGTGGTGAAGCCCGCCAGCCAATTTGTCCCCTCAGGGAGCGCGGCGAACCCCCTCTCGGAGCGTGGGCGTACTCAATAGATGGCCACGGCGTACTTAATAGATGGACGCGGCGTACTCCATATATGGGCACGGCGTACTCCATCTAGTGATTTGACTTTCTCCATATATTGAGTACGCATTCTCCATCTAGTGATTTCGATTTCT
>CAVAHB010000084.1:0-13668 GCA_963588415.1 Faecalibacterium sp. CAG:74 | reverse complement strand
TCGTCCTTCGACTCGTCGATGCACGGATGCGCGAGACAGACCTGGGTAAGTTCCAGGAGGTCGCGTCCCCTGAAGTCGCGGATGAAGACGCGCTTGCCGTCCGTATGGGGCACGAGGTAATTCTTCGCGGCAGCCCAGTCCGCCGGCATTTCGCCAAGTTCGTCCGCCTCGAGCAGATTCGCCGCGAACAGTGCAAGCGCAAAAGCCAGACGCCGCATTTCCCATCCCCCCGACGATCCTATTCCGCGTTCTTCCACCAGACGGCTTCCGCCGTCGGCATGGACTTCACCGCGTCATTCCCGTAGATGAAGTTCAGGGGACGAATCCGCGTCGCGGCGCAATGGGCCGGGGCGTGGATGCGAAAGACGAACTCACCCGACTCGCCGTAGGCGGGAATCGCCGGCACATCCACCGTTTCGCGGTCGTAATACCACCCCGACGGCAGACGGAGCGTAATCCTTCCCACCGCAAGCGGTTTCGGCGACGGATTGAACACCTTCACCCGTGCGGTCAGTTCCCGACCGGGATTCACTTCCACGAGATTGGCCGCCGTCCGCCGCGCCGTGCCGAAATCGACCGAGACGATCGGTTCCGCGTCGTTCAGCGCAAGCACCGCCGCGAAGTCGCGGAACGAGTGCATTGCGAAGGCGACCGCGCCGTCCTTCAGCGTGAAGTCGAGCGATGTCAGCCTGCGCGAACCCTGCGCGAGCGCATAGAGCCGCTTCGGGGGCTTCATCCCCCGCGAGAGCGTCCACGACACCCGGAACGGCTTCACCTCGTCGTCGTTATAACTCGTCATCGAGAGGATGGCATTGCCGCGTCCATCCACGAGCGGCGACTCGAAGCGCATCTTCGTGCGAACGCGCTGAGGCTGGTCGCTCGTCGTCGCCTTCTTAGCCCCGGCGAACGCGAGCCAGGCATCGATGAAGCGATAGGGCGAGGGGTCAGAATGCGCATCGCGCCATTCGTAAGTCGTCGCCGCACCGCCGTAGATCGAGCCAAGGTAGCCCGCGAAATAGCAACTCGACCCCTTGCCGTGTTCGCGGACGACCGCCGCCGGACGACCGCTTTGCGCCATCACGATCGTCTCGCCCGCCGTCGCCTTCACCTGCTGATAGCCGAAACCGCTGAACATGAACTTGTCGAGAGCCTTCGCAATCGGATGGGTCGAATCCCACTGCTGGAAGAACTCGAACTGCGTCTTGTGGAGCGCGTCCGCCTCCACCACATCGAAACTCATCGCGCTGTAGCCGAACGGATTCTTCTCCGCCGCGAGACTGTCCACCTTCTTCGCCGCGATCGGCTCGATGCCGAGGAACTTCAGGAAGCGATCCTGCGGGAAGCCGTGCCCGTCGTAGATGCCGGGCTGGAAGTCAGCGAACACCGCACCGCCGCGCTCGACCCATCCCTCGACCTTCTCCAGCACGTCCGTCGGAATGTATTTCGCATCCACGAAGAAGAGCGCCGCGACGTCGTCCAGCCGTGCGCTCTCGCGAATCTGTGCGTCGGTGACGAAGGTGACGGGGTAGCCGTTGCCGCGGATGAGTTCGTAGACGCGGAACACGTTGTCTGGACCGCAGTCGAAAAGCGAACCGAGGGAGCGTTCCTGCAGGGCGTTGCACGTGCGGCTGTAATAGATTGCCACGGGCTTCACCGCGTGTTCGCGGTGCGCCTCGACAAGGACATTCTCAATCTGGTGCACGGCACGGATGGCATCGGAATACGCGGCGAGTTTCGGGCGCGGCGTCTGGTCGAAGTTCGTCAGCCCGAACTTCGGGAACTCGGCGTGGTTGTTGCCCTCCTGGAGCATAAAATGCGAGAAGCCCTTGATACCCTTGCCGATGAGCGTCCAGTAAGAACGCACGGCGAGGTCGGGGTCGGGCGTGTGGGTGCTGCCCTCGCGAACCTCCATCCGCTTCCTGTCGTAGCCGAACGCGCTGAACGTGTCGTATTCCGCCCCGACCCAGTCGTCCACGGCGTAGACGTCATAGCCGTAGCGATCCGCATCCTTCACGCCGATTCGGAAGAGGTCTTCGTCGTTCAGGGGTCGCCACCCCGACCACTCGACGGCGTTCAGGTCGAGGTTCGCAAACTGCGTCGAGATCGGCCGCCCCTCCGGGTCGGTCGCGGCGGCCTTCACGCGCCGCGCAATGATCTTGGCGTATTCCTTCGAGCAGAAGTCGCGGAAGTCGATGAAGTTCGCCGTCGCCTGGGCGCGGCGGAAGGCGTCCGCCAGTTTCGCCGGCCCGACGCAGTCCGCGCGCTTGGCGGGATTGATCTCATCGAAGGACTTGTAGTCCGTGTGCCACGTCTTGTTGAGCGCGGCAATCGTGCCGTAGGTCGCGGCGAGCCACTTGCGATAGGCCTTCACCGAGGTCTCGCCGTAGTCGTAGGTTCCCGCCTGCTCCCACGCAACGCCCCAGGCATCCGTGCGGCGGTTGAGCGCCTCGTTCGCAACCGTCGCCTTCACCGTCGCGAGATCCTTCTGGTAGGCGTTCTCGTTCACCTCTTCGAACGAAACGCTCCAATCGTCCCAGTATTTCCCATCCGCATTGGCCTTGCGCCCGACGGGCGTGAACGACTCGCCCGCCTTGGGCATCGGATACTTGTCGTGGAACAACTTCCAGTCCGGCCCGTTCTGAAGGTTCTGTGCGCCCCGAAGCCCCGTGCCGCCGTCATCCGTGCGGCCGTAGTTCCCCTGCTCGGCCACGCACCCGATGTCAATCAGCAGCCACGGATTGAAGAAAACCGGGTAGTTCTGGTGAATCGCCGCACGAAAACGCTTCCTCTCGTCGGCAATCCCCGTGTTGAGTGCGACGGTCATCGGTATCTCACGGGCGGGAACGAACCCGGCGGGAACGGACGGCCTCTTCACGTTCGCGTCGGGCTTCCGCGACGGTTTGCGCGGATCGAACGCCGCATCGTCACTCACCCACACCTCTTCAATCTGGTAGGGCGGATTGCCGCCGGCCTGCCAGACGCTGCCTTCCGTCTTGCTCACGGTGAACGAATAGATTCCGGGACGCTCGAACGTCGCCGCGAACGAGTGCCACGCCGTCCCCGCCGGACGCTCGCATTTCCAGTCTTTCAACGGATTCGCCGAGGGCAGTCCGTGGGTGGAGTCGATGCGCTCGTAGAAGAGCGGCTCGCCCGTCGGCGCGTCGATCCGAACCGCCATGTTCATCCACTTGTTCGACGTCGTGTGGTATTTCATCCACACCCGGTAATCCCCCGCCCCGCGAATCTCCACGGGAAAGCGGCAGGGCTCGTTCAGCACTCGGACTTCGCGGTTGCCCGACAATGTCCCAAAGAGCCACTTCTCGCGCTTCGGGTTCTGTGCCGTCGACACCGTGAAAATGTCAACGCTCTGCGTATCCGCCGCGCAGAGCGCAAGCGGCAGCAGCACCGTCAGCACAACGTTTCCTTTTCTCATCGCTTTCCGTCTACCTTTCTCTGTTCGCTTTTTTAGTCGTTCGTCCACCTTCAGGCCGTCGGCCGAAAATGGTCAGCCATAGCCCTTTCCCCCGGGAACGCGCACATTATAGCAAAAGGAAGGAAGCACGAACACCCCTTTTCAGGCGTATTGCGAAAAAAATCTTCGGGCGAATTACGAAAGGGAAATGGGTGGGATGAACGGGAAAGGTCGCGTTAAACCCCGTGTGGGATGGGCTTCCAGCAGCGCGTCGGGAAGACGAGCGTCACCAAAACCGCAACCGACAAAATCAGCGAAAAGAACGGAAAGAGCAGAATCGAGGCGACGCGCGGACGGCGTTTCTCCTGCGAAAGCGCGACGGACGCCCAGGCCGTGAACCACCCCATTACGAAGACAAAGCCAATCACGCCGAAGAAGAATCCGCAAGCCGACGCAAACGAATCGCCGCGAATCAGGCGGAACGCCAGCGCGAGCACGTTGAAAAGGAGGACGAACGCCACCGACATACCCGTCAAGATCGCGAAGAAACTGTCGAAGAGACGAAGGGAGGGATGACGGCGGAGCGTCCGCAACCACGGAAGGGAATAGGTGCGCACGACCTGCCAGCCACCCGTCGCCCACCGCCGAAGCTGCCGCCACATGTAGCGGAACGTCACGGGCTGTTCGTCCGCATAATCGGCCCCCGGCACGTAGGCGACGCGAAGTCCGCGCAAGTTGCCCTGCACGGTGAACTCCACATCCTCCACCATGGTGCGCGTTTGCCACCCGTCGTCGCCAAGTGCGGAAAGAAGGAACGCGAACCCCGTGCCGGTCAACTTTCCGGAAAGGTGCAGGTTCGTCCGGACGCGGTTGGAAAGTTCGTTCATCATGTTCCAATAAATCGTATACCAGCCCGAAATCAGGTTCGCCCGCGCATTGGAGGAATGGCGGCAGCCGGTCACAATCGACTCGCCGTCCAGAAGCGCCGCGTTCACCTCGCAAAACCAGTCCGGCGAAACGATGTTGTCCGCGTCAAAGACGGCCACGGCGTCAAAGCCGCCCATCGCCCGCACTTTCTCAATGCCCCACGCGAGCACGTCGCCCTTGCCCGAACTCGGGCAGGTCTTCTCCCAGACCGTCGCGCCCGCCTTGCGCGCACGTTCCGCCGTCGCGTCCGCGCAGTTGTCGGCCAGCACGATCACTTCGCGGCACTTTGCCGGATACCGGCTCATCAGCACACTCCGCACGGGCAGGCGAATGACGCGCTCCTCGTTGCGCGCGCAGATGAGGACGGCAAAGCGCAGGTTCTTCTTCGCTTTCGGATGAATCCGCGCACGGCAGAGCAGCCCGATCAGCACGATGACCGTTGACCAGAAGAAGACGAGCGTCAGTCCCAGACAGGCGAGATCAATAGCCAGCAGAATGCGCGAATCAGTCATCACGCCACCTCCTGTGTACCCAAAGATACTGCTCGGGATACTTGCGAATCGCCGCCTCCAGGCGGTCGTTCAGGAGTTGCGTCGTCTTCGCGAGGTCGCTCCCCTTCTCAACGCATACGGGGCTGCCGCCCACGAGACAGTAGCGATAGGGGGCGACGCGGACGAACGAGCCGATGACAATGGGGTAGCCCGTGCGCATGGCAAGGCGCGAAACGCTCGTAAACGTCCGTGCGGGGCGACCGAGGAAGGTGAGCAGCATGCCGCCATGGGTATACTGATCCATCAGGATTGTCATCGCGGCCTTTTCCTCACCCCACCGGCGAAGGATGTCCGGCGTAAAGCCCCTGTTCTTGTTGACGAGCGTCACGGGACCGCGAAAGTGGTGCTTCTTCATCCACGCCGCGACGAGGCCGTTGTTCTGGATGCGGGCAATGGCGATCATCGGGCGGGCGAATGACAGGACGTTCGTCGCCGCCTCCCACACGCCGTGGTGGGAACTGGCGAGGATGATGGGCTGGTCGGAAGCCTCAAGGAGGAGTTTGACCGTCGTGGGGTCGGCCTCGGACGTCATGTCAAGATGCTCGCGCCAATTCTCGCACGTCACGACCTTCGGGACGAACAGGGCCTCGCAGATGTGGCCGGCGAAATGCGCGAACGACCGCCGAGCGATTCGCCGCGCCTCCCGGAGGTCGGCGGTGATTCCGCCGCGCAGGATGTTCTCGACGGCAACCTTCCGCCGGCGGCGGAAAAACGGCCACAGGAGCGAGGCGAACCCCGCTCCCAAGTCGTAGGCGTGCCGTTGAATGAAAGTCATGAAAAGCGGATGGTGGCCGCACGGCCGTGGCCGTCAAGCCCCTCGACCTGCGCAAATGCCGCAATCGTCCCGCACGTCTCCTGAAGGTCGCCCTTCGTAAACGCGACGAAACTGTGGCGGCGGCGGAAATCGTCCGGCGTCAGCCCGGAAAACATATTTGCCGCGCCGCCCGTCGGCAGGACGTGGCTCGGCCCCGCAACGAAGTCGCCCGCCGATTCGGGCGTCCAAGGCCCCGCGAACACCGCGCCGGCCGAACGCACACCCTTCATCACCTTCGTCGCATCCTTCGTCATAATCTCGAAGTGTTCGGGCGCAAAGCGGTTCACGACCTCCAGCCCCTCCTGCACGCTCTTCGCCACGACGATCAGGATGCCGTCGCGGTCGATGACGCGCCGAACGAGCGCCCTGCGCGAAAGCGTCTCGGTCTGGGCGAGGACTTCCCGACGGATTTCTTCGGCCAACTTCTTCGACGTGCAGACGCAGAGGGACTTCTCCCATCCGCTGCCGTGCTCCGCCTGCGAAAGCAAATCCGCCGCAATCCAGCGCACATCCACCGAACCGTCCGTCAGGACGGCAATCTCGCTCGGGCCGGCGACCTGGTCAATGGCCACGTAGCCGTAGACCCGCCGCTTCGCGGCCGTGACGAATGCGTTTCCGGGTCCGGCGATCTTCTGGACCTTGCGGCACGTCGCCGTGCCGAACGCCATCATTCCTATCGCCTGAATGCCGCCGACGCGGTAGATTTCGGTTGCCCCGGCAAGGCGAAGCGCGTAAAGGAGGACGGGATTCACCTCGCCAGTCTTGCCAGCGGGCGTGCAGGCGACGATTTCCCTCACGCCCGCCGCCTTGGCGAGCGTCACCGTCATAACCGAAGTCGAGGCAAGCGGAGCCGTGCCGCCGGGCACATACACGCCCACGCGATCCATCGGCGAGAAGAACTCGCCCTCAGACCCGCCACGCGGCGTTTTCATACGCCAGTTCGGGCGGAGCGAGGCCTTTGAGAACTTCAGGACGCGACGGTGGGCGTCGCGGACGGCCCGACGGATCTCGGACGGAATCGCCACCAGCCCCTCGTCGTCCGCAATGCGCAGACTACCGCCCCTGTAGCCCTCGAACTTCGCGACATACTTGCGAACCGCCGCATCGCCCTTCTTGCGAATCTCGGCGAGAACCTCGGCGGCGGCGCGTTCGGCATCCTCCGGAAACGCCGGACGCGCATTGAACGTCTCGATGCGGGCATCTCCGGTCTTGACGATGTGAATCATTGCCTCAAACCCGTCAGTTCTTGTTCTCGCCCAGCATACACGTCAGCGTGCCTTCGGCCGCCAACTCGCCGTTGACGTAGCCCTTCGCCTCGAAAACGGCGATGATGGAGCGGAGTTTCGTCGTCTTGACGACCGTCGTAAACTTGTCGCCCGGCCGCACGGGACGCTTGAACTTCGCTCCGTCAACTTTTGCGAACAGGAAGCCCGGCTTCTTGTCGCCAAAGAAGCCGCGGGCAATCAGGCCCGCGCCGGCGGCCTGCGCCATCGTCTCGATGAGGATGACGCCCGGAACGATCGGGAAGTCCGGAAAGTGTCCCTTGAAGAACTCGTTCTTCTCCGTCGTGAACGTGTATTCGGCGACGGCTCCCGTCTCGTCCGCCGAAAGCAGTTGATCGACGAACAGGAACGGATCGCGATGCGGCAGGAGTTCGATGCCAGGTTTGTTGTAGACCGTCCCGAAGACGGGGATTTCAACAGGTGCAGTAGCCATTTGATTAGACCTTCTTGAAGACGAGAATGCCGTTGTGACCGCCGAAGCCGAGCGAAGAACTCATGGCGACGCGGATGTCGCGTGTCACGCCGACGTTCGGCGTGTAGTTGAGGTCGAGTTCCGGGTCGGGGTGCTCGTAGTTGATGGTCGCCGGGACGTACCCTTCCTTGATGGCGAGTGCCGTAATCGCCGCCTCGATCGCACCCGTTGCGCCAAGGCAGTGACCGTGGAACGGCTTCGTCGAGGAAATGTTGATTTTCTTCGCCTGTTCGTCGCCGAACACACGCTTGAACGCCGTCGTTTCCATCGCATCGTTGAGGTGGGTTGAAGTGCCGTGCGCGTTGATGTAGTCAACGGTCGACTTATCCGTCACGCCCGCATCCCTGAGGGCGATTTCAATCGCCTTCACCGCGCCGTCGCCGGAGGGGTCGGGAGCCGTGATGTGGTAGGCGTCGCACGTCGCACCGTAGCCCGCCAGTTCCGCATAGATCTTCGCACCGCGCGCCTTCGCGTGTTCCTCGCTCTCGAGAATCAGGATGCCCGCGCCTTCGCCCATCACGAACCCGTCGCGATCCACGTTGAACGGACGGCACGCCTTCTCGGGCGTATCGTTGAACTTCGTCGCGAGAGCCTTCTCCTTCATGAAGCCGCCGACGCAGAACTCAAGTATTGTCGCCTCGCTGCCGCCCGAAATCACGACGTCGGCACGACCCGCGCGAATTGCGTCCATCGCATAGCCGAGCGCATCCGTCGAGGAGGCGCACGCCGTCGTAATCACCTGGCAGGGTCCCTTCGCGCCAAGCGTGAGGGCGATGTTGCCCGCGCCCTCGTTCGAAATGAGTTCGGGAATCGCCAGCGGCGAAAGGCGGTCGGGTCCGCGGTCGAAGAGCACCTTGTACGACTCGCCCGTGACGTCAAGCCCGCCGATGCCCACGCCGAGAATCGTTCCGACGCGATCCATGTCGGGACGGTTCTCGTCCGTAAAGCCCGCGTCCTTCCACGCCTCGACGGCCGCCGTGACGGCATACTGGGAGAAAAGCGCCATGTGCCGCGCCTCGCGCTTGTTGAGCAGCCCCCCGCCGATCGCATACTCCTCGAAGCCCTTGACTTCCGCCGCGACCTGACACGTGCAGCGGGAGGGGTCGAACTTCGTAATGCGACCGACGCCCTGCTTGCCGGCCTTGATGGATTCCCAGGTGGCAGCCTTGCCGTTGCCGACCGCAGTGAGCATGCCAATGCCCGTAATCATGACTTTCTTCATGGTGACGTTGTCCTTTCTTGTCTAAATGTTCGTTATCAGAGGTTGGGCCAGGTGCAGTACGTCCCGGCGTAGGTGAGCCCCGCGCCAAAGCCGACCATCACAATCTTCATGCCGTCCTCCAGTTCGCCGGCCCGAACGGCCTGATCGAGCGAAATCGGGATGGATGCGGCGGACGTGTTCGCCGTCGTCGCCAGGTTCAGCCAGAACTTCTCCAGCGGCAACTTCATCCGCCGCGCCACCGCCTCGATGATACGCCCGTTCGCCTGATGGGCGAAGACGCGGTCGAGTTCACCGGGGGTCGAACCGCACTTCCCGCACAGGTCGGTGACGACCTTCGAGAGCGTCCGCACCGCAAAGGCGAACACGTCGTGGCCCGCGAGTTTCATGACGGGCTGCACCGGCGGCGGCGGAAGCGGAATGCCGTAGACGGGGTCGAACGCGAGTGCGTCCTTCGTCCCGCCCGTACGCGTGATGAAATTGCCGCCGCTGCCGTCCGCACCGAGAATCGTGTAGGCCCCCGTATGCATCGCCGCCAGCCCCGGGGCCTCGTCGTTGCCGAGCACGAGCGCACCCGCGCCGTCGCCGAAAAGAATGCAACTCGACCGATCCGCCCAGTTCACGACACGCGTCAGGCACTCCGACCCGATGACGAGGGCCTTCCTCTCCGGATAGAAGTTCAGGAAGCCCCGCGCCTGCTCAAGCGCATAGACGAAACCCGAACACGCCGCCTGAAGGTCGAATGCGCCCGCGTTTCCGCACCCGAGCTGATCCTGAATCAGACACGCCGTCGAGGGAAACGGATTGTAGTCCGCCGTCGAAGTGGCGACGACAATCAGCCCGATATCCTCCGGCTTCACGTTTGCCGCCTCCAGCGCAGCCTTCGCAGCCTTCGTCCCCATTGTCGAGGCGCTGTCGCCCTCTTCCGCGACATGCCGCGAATGGATGCCCGTGTGCGAGTAAATCCACTCGTCGGACGTATCCAACGGCTTTGCAAGGTCGTCGTTCGTCACGACCTTCGGGGGCAGGTAACTGCCCGTACCAAGTATGCGTATACCCATGTTGTTTTTTTACCTTCTCAGACTCTTCACGGCGTATTATACCATAAATTGAGCCTGACAAGGCACAAACCGCCACCCGAAGGCGAAACCGCTCAGAAAGCGGAGGCCAGCATCGGTATGGCGCGTTCGAAACTCACGCCATACCAGTGGTCAGGTTCGGTGGCCTCTATCGCGGCGCAAACGACGTCCGCCGCAAGGGCGGCCGACTCAAGCGCCGTTTTGCCGCGCAACAGCGCACCTGCGAAGACGGACGCGAAAACGTCGCCCGTGCCGTGGCTCATGCGCTCCAGGCGCGGATTGAAATCGTAGGCGACCGTCGTCCCGTCGCTGACGGCACTGCCAAGCATACCGGAATCAAAGGAAACACCCGTCAAAACGACGTTTTTCGCACCGAGAACGTGGAGTTTCTCAATCAGGGCTTCAACTTCCGCCCGCGTGTAGCCGCTCAGTTTCGGCGCGTCGCCCACAAGGAACGCCGCCTCGGTCAGGTTGGGAAGGATGTAGTCAGCCCCCTTGCAGAGCCGCGCCATCTTTGAGGGGAAGTCCGCCGCGAACCCCGCGTAAAGTCTGCCGTTGTCGGCCATCGCCGGATCGACGATCCGCAAGGCTCCGGGATTCGCGCAACTCGCCATGATGGAGAGAATCGGGTCAATCTGGCTTTCGCACACGTAGCCCGTGTAGAATGCGTCGAAGCGGATGCCGAGTTCGTTCCACTTGCGTTCGACGTTCGTCAGTTCGGGCGTGAGGTCGGCAAAAGTCCAACTCTTGAACCCGCCCGTGTGGTTCGAGAGCACCGCGCTCGGCAGAATCGCGCACTCGACCCCGCAGGCGGAGACAAGCGGAAGTGCAACCGTCGTCGAGCACTGCCCAACGCACGAAATGTCCTGAATGGTCAGCAGTCTTTTCATTTTCTTCACGTTAAATCAGCGACAGGAACTCCTGCCGCACCTTCTCATCGTTCCTGAAAGAGCCGAGCACGGCGGAGGTCGTCATTTCGCTGTTGCGCTTTTCGACACCGCGCATCATCATGCAGAGGTGCTTCGCCCGAATGACGACGCCGACCCCTTCCGCACCCGATTCGCACATCACCGCCTCGGCGATTTCCTCGGTCATACGCTCCTGAATCTGAAGCCGCCGTGCGAACATATCCACGATGCGGGCGAGTTTTGAAACGCCGAGAACCTTGCCCTGCGAGATGTAGCCGATGGAACACGTGCCGTAGAACGGCAGCATGTGGTGTTCGCACAGCGAGTACATTTCGATGTCCTTCAGGATTACCATGTGGTTCGTTCCGCTCCTGAAGCGGGCGTTGTTCACGACCTCCTTCAAGTTCTGGCGGTAGCCCCGCGTCAGAAATGCGAGGGACTTCGCCACGCGCACGGGGGTCTTCTTCAGTCCCTCCCGCGCCGGGTCTTCGCCAAGCTCGACGAGAAGTTCACGAACCAGCGCGGCGATTTTTCTTTCGTTTGGCTGTTTCAATCCGTCAATCCTCATTCGTAGTCAAATATCGCTGAGACGGTCGCGTCGGCATCGCCCGTGAGGCGCACCCAGTAGCCGCCGAACGCACGGGGAAACGCCTTGCGGAAGCAGGTTCCACCAGCCAGCCTGAACGAATCCGCCTTCACCCACGTCCCCCAGCCGTCGATATCGACCTCAAGCGTCACCGTGCAAGGCCTGTCGGCGCAGAGCGTGAGCGACTTCCGGTCGAACCCGTTCATGAGGTAGGGGTCGGAAGGCTCACCCGCCTTCACCGCCGTCTCACACCAGGGTCCGCCGCGCCCCACCGCCTTGCCGACCTTCCACATGTCGTCAATCGCCATCACCTTGAGCGCACCCGGAACGGAGACGACGAACAGCCCCCGCCAGCTCGCATAGTCGTAGACCGGCGCGTTGTGCGTCGTCACCGGACGCACGCCCGCGAATCCGTGCGCGTTCTCCGCCGGCAGTTCGTAGTAGATTCCGCCCGCATTGAAGTGGTCGCGCTCCGTGCAGACCTCGCGGCAGATGCGCCCGCCGACGCCCTTGAAGCCCTCCCTGCCGTAGGGAAGCCGCCACCGCCTGCCGCCGTCGTCCACATAGAGAATCGACCCTTCCTCATACGTCAGCACGTCCGCCGCAAGCGGGGCCGCCGCCCGAACCGCCGCACCGACTTCGTCCGCGGCGGGATTGAGCGCGAGCGTCTCGTCCAGCGCATACGCGGCGCTTTCCGAGGCGACGGCCAACTTCCCGGGAACGGTCTTGTTCACGTGGAGAAGCGCCTTCTCGCCCTTCTTCAGGGAAACCGTGCGAAACGCCGCGAACGCATCGTCCGCCGCCTTCGCCCGGTCGTCCCCGTTGCGGTAGACGAGCACGGCGGAGGCTTCCGCCGAGTCCTCCTTCGCCACGAGCCTCAGCCATTCGCCCGCGAGATCCGAGAGATCCGTGCCGACGGACGCGACCTCGCGCACCTTCTTCCAGTCGCCCGTGCCAGCCGCGTCCACCTCGACATCATACGACCCGCCCGTCAGCCAGAGCCACTTCATGTCGTAGCCCGCGCAGAGGTAGGGCGCGGAAGCATCGCCCTTCTTCACGGCCTCGCGGTTGAAAACGAACGCCGTGCCCGTCGCCGGGCCGAACCCGTCCAGATTGCCCGGTTTCACGAACCAGAGGTTGGACTGGCTGCGTTCCGGGCCCTTCAAGGCGCCTTTCGCACGACGCTTGTTCAGGAACTCGTTCGCGGCGGAATCGTCGCAGCCGAACACGACGCGGTCGCCCCAGCGGCAGAAGTCGCCGATAATCTTGAGATAAGTCGAGCGCGGGCGAATCCCCCTCGCGTTCCCGGGCGCAAACGTCGCGGGAAACCGCCAGAATGTGCCGTGCATCGTCGCGAGGAAGTCGTCGCCCTCGCCGATTTCGCGGATTCGCGGCCATTCGGTGTTCCAGCCGTGCGCCCCGTCGTAGGAGTGCGAGGCCTTCGGCAGGCGGTAGTCCGTCCACGTCTCGCCGTCCGCCGTTATCGTCAGGATCACGCTCTTCGCGTCCCAGCCCATCGCCCAGATGACGTTCGATTCGGGGTGTTCGTTGCCATACACGCCGTCGCGCGTCGTCACCTCGGTGAACTGGTTCGTGCGGATGAGATGCCACTGCTTCTCGCCCGGCTCCCAGCTCGCAAGCGCACCGGACGGCGTACGCGGCTCGACCATCGCCGCCGGACTGTAGATACCGTTGTTGGCGTAGAACACCTTCCCGAACCCGCTGCACGTACCCTTGCCGTGGTAGCCGAAGAGGTCGGAATCCTTCGCCTCGTCCCAGCCGGCGGGCGGCTTCGCCCCGACCTTCTTGAAGTATCCGTTGAACGCCTTCGCATTGTGCCCGTCGCGGATCAGCGTCCGCGTGGCGAGCGTGTTGACGTCAAGTTCGTAAAGGGCCTCCTCCATGTCCGTCACGTAGATTTTGTTCGCGGGGTCGGTCAAGTGCCGCGCCGCACCCGTCAGCCGCCCCGGCATCGCGGCAATCGGCACCGTCCGAACGCGTCCGTCCTTCCCGATGAGGTACGTGCCGATCAGGGCTTGACCCGACTCGCGGTGAATCAGCCGGTCGGCCGGCGTGCCGCCCACGGACTCGGGGCGCGCAATCAACCGAAGGTCTTCCGTCACCTGATAGAGTTTGTCGGAACTGCCGACGGGACAGTGCGGGCCGTAGGTGACGAGCCAAAGGCTGCCCGCCCACGGCACGAGCGCCCCCGTTCCGCACTCCCCCTCGTTGTTGTAGTAGGCGAGCGACGGACGAATGCCGCCAACCTCAACTGAATCCGACCGACAACCGCCCGTCAGGATGGCAAGTGCCGCACCCAAAGCACAAATCTCGAACCTCATCGCAGATGAACCCCTTTCGCTTTTGATGGAGCCGGGTAAGGGACTCGAACCCCTGGTAATTCCTCATTACAAATG
>CAVAHB010000083.1:0-7862 GCA_963588415.1 Faecalibacterium sp. CAG:74 | reverse complement strand
GTCCGGGATCGTCACGACGACGCTCTCCGTCCCCGCACTCGGCTTCACAACGAAGCCGCTCGTCGCGTCGCCCATGAAGGTCGCACCGGCATCACCGTTGATTATCGGGAAGAAAATCTCTACGCCTTCGTCAGAAGACAGGTTCTGCACCAACCGAAAGCCCTCGCCATAGCCGGCCTCAGATGGGCTGTTCTGATGACGAGCGGACGCTGAGTATTCAGAAATCGCGTTCGCCGTGCAGCATCCGCCGCGAGCAACGCGATTTGTTCTGGACGAAGCACCCTGCGGATCGCATCCGTACGCAAGTTCGCCAAACCAGTCCCGGCACCATTCCCTCGCGTTGCCGATCATGTCATACAAGCCCCACGCATTCGGGTGCTTCAGACCGACCTCCTGGTTTGACGCGCCGTTGTTGCCGCCGCCGCCGGGTCTGTAATACCACCACGCATACGCGCCATCCAGATCGTCGCCCCAAGGATAGACCGTCGTCGTCTCCGCACGGCAGGCGTATTCCCACTGCGCGGTTCAGGGACTGCCCCGTCTTCTCCTGCAGACGGAAAAGGAAACTCGAACGACGAGCCTCTTCCTGCCTTTGCAAGACGGCCGCTCGCACCGCCTCAAGTCGCGCAAGTTCCTCGGTCGTCGGACGGGTCGCGGTCACAGGATAGCCCGGAATCGTATAGGACATCGCCGTCCCGCAGATGTCGACATAGGAGACGCGCCCGACGGGAGTCGCGGCGTCGTCCGAGGACGACAGGCTCGATCCCCTCACGAGGTCCCATTGCTTTTGCGTGACCTCGAAGAGACCCATGTAGAACGGCTGCGTCAGCGTGGCACGGTACGACTCGTTCGTCTGGTCTTCGCCCATGACGAACGCGACGGCGTCGATCCGCTTCAACACGAACTTCGCCGTCTTGTACTCGTCCGTGTCGAAGCCGCCGTCCGGCTCGGCGCTGAAAGAGGACACAGCCCGGTCTGCGGCGTTCGCCGAGAGGTCGATGACGCAGTAGCGGAGCGGATGCATCACCTTGACGACGCCGTTCGTGACGTCCGCCGAAATGCCGTCCGTCGCCATGTCCCAAAAGACGCGATGCGCGCCGTTCACGCAATTCGTGTCGCCCGCAAGGGCCTTCGCCGAATAGGTGCGGCTTCCGTCCGTCGCCATGACGACCAGCGGCGCGTCGGCGTCTTTCGCAACCGCGCCGGAGATCCTGTAGTCCAGGACCAGCCCACGCGGAGGGACTGGCGTCACCGTAAGGCCCGTGATGGCTGGTTCGGCCAACAAGCGTCCGGCGGACGCCAAGAGCAACATCAGCAAAGTCATTTTTGCAAAGCGACCAGCCACTCGGCCTGTCTTCATCATCTCGACCCTTTCTCCGCGCCCACTTCACAAAAGACACAGCCGCCGGGCGCAGAAAAAGGAGTGGCGTGTTTCAAATCACCACGTCTGTTGTAAGGCATCGCCAAACGCCCGATACAAAACATGGATGATGAAACACGCCACGTGGATAAACCACGCAGCGCAATCATCGTATTCCGCTTTGTATCATTTACTCTGGCGAAGTTTCTGTTAAAGCGTCATACGCTGATTCGCGTACGCCTCGCGGGCCTCGGATGGGTTTCCGCGAGTCCTTCTCCTTCAGGCGCATCAGCCGCCCGTCGTCAAAGGTTTCGCCCTCCGCAAGTTCATGTTTCTTGAAACAGTTGCAAGCCCCTTTCGCTCGGTCATGCGGGACGCATGACCCTACCGCTTTCGCGCGGTAGGGGCGAGCGTCCCGCTCGCCCGCAGCAAGGCTTCGCACTTGCTTTTTGAATTCGCCTCAGGCCGGTGGCAGGTGTGAAGTGCCGTGTCCGCCGCTGAAAAGATCAATCACGACTCTGCGCCGTGCGCCGGGCGAGACACCTCCCGCCCGACGAAACTGAAGCACATTATACCACAGTCGGTGTCCGCCGCGCAATCGGCGTCCGCCCGTTGCGTAAGGGTGACAAGACCGCACTCGCTGCGGGCGCAAAGCCGCGAAATGTGGTATAATGTTGACGCAAACGAGACAAAGGACAAGAAAACGAAGGAGGATTGACATGACGATTGCGACGGCTGCGCTGCCGCTTCTTCTGGCGGCGTTTGACATCGGCGAGGCGTTCAAGGCACCGGAGGCGTGGGAGGAAAGCGCGGTCGATTTCGCCGTTGACCGCGCGCAGGACGGGTTCAAGTTCGCGGATGCAAAGCGTAACACCGTCGTCTGCATGAAGCGCGGCGCCTGCACGTGGCACGGGCTTGACGTGTGGGAGGCGCGTGTACACTATAGTACGCCCGAGGGCGGTGCGACGCGGATTGAACTCTCGCTCTACAATCGCGGCGACGACAGCGAGGGAAGCGGACTTTCCGAGGACGACTTCAAGGCGATTCAGGCGAAGGTCGGCGCGGCGCTTAGTCCGGCGAAGCCGGGAATCGTCGAAAAGAAGAAACTCCGCAACGGCGGATTCCGCCATTCCCAGCGGTGGGCGAAGTGCGACCCGACGGCGGAACTGACGTGGGGGACGACGGGCGGCAAGGCGCAGGATCGGGAGGTCGATTTCGTCCGATTGACGCTCCGTCCCAAGGATGCCCCCCCGTCGGCGCAGCGGAAGGGCGGCAAGGCCGTCGGCGGAACGGCGGCGAAGATGAAGGCGATCAAGGTCAACGTGCGCAAGAACGACTCGGGCGACGTTTGGATCGGTGGCGTACCGATGGTGGATCAGGGGCAGAAGGGATATTGCGCGGCGGCGGTGGCCGAGCGCGTCCTTCGCTATTACGGGAAGGACATCGACGAACACGAGATCGCACAGATGGCTGGGACGACGGCGAAGGGCGGCACATCCGTTTCCGAGATGATTGAGACGGTGGAGACCGTCGGCTCGAAGTGTCATCTGGGCTTCAGCGCCATCGTTTCGATGGGCGGGAGCGTGGACGACATTGAGAAGGAACTCGACCAGTACAACCGCGCCGCGAAGCAGATGAAGGAAAAGGAACTCACGCTCGACCAGTTCACGCAGGGAAACGTGATTCACGTCAGCGAAATGCGGCAGGCGATGAAACCGAAAGTCCTGAAGCGGATGCGGCTGAAGGATTCGCGCTTCAAGAAGTTCCTCACGGGCGTGAAGACGCAGGTCGATGCGGGCATTCCCGTCTTCTGGGGCGTGACGCTTGGCTACTATCCCGAGCCGGAGATTCCGCAGGCGTCGGGCGGGCACATGCGCCTCATCATCGGCTACAATCCGCAGACGAAGGAAATCCTCTACACGGATACGTGGGGCGCGGGACACGAACTCAAGCGCATGCCGGAGGACTGGGCGTTTACGATTACGCACGACGCCTTCTTTCTGCGGCCGCTCTGACGATGGTGGCGCTGGCGGCAGGCGATGCGGCGAATCGTTCGCGGGACGCGGCAATTGAGGCGGCGCGGCGGATTCGCGCCGCCGGGGGACGCGCCCTGCTCGTCGGCGGGTGCGTCCGCGACGAACTTCTCGGCGGAAGGCCGAAGGACTTCGACCTTGAGGTCTACGGGCTGCCCCCCGACCGGCTTCAGGCAGTTCTCGGGGCGGCTTTCGAGATGGATTTCGTCGGCCAGTCGTTCGGTGTCGTCAAGCTCCACCATTTTGACGTCGATGTCGCCCTGCCGCGTCGCGAAACGAAGCTGGGGGAGGGGCATCGCGCCTTTGAAATGGCCTGCGACCCGTTCCTGCCGATTGCCGAGGCGGCCTCGCGGCGCGACTTCACGGTCAATGCAATCTATTGCGATCCGCTGAGCGGGGAAGTCATCGACCCGTGGCACGGGCGCGAAGACTTGGCGCGAAAGCGGCTGCGGCACGTCTCCGAACACTTCCGCGAAGATCCCCTACGTGTGTTGAGGGGAATGCAGTTCGTCGCCCGCTTCGGCCTCACCGCCGCACCTGCGACGATTGCCATCTGCCGCGAGATGACGCCGGAGAATCTGCCGTGCGAGCGGCTTTTTGACGAATGGTCGAAACTCCTGACGAAGGGGGTTTCGATTTCCGGCGGGCTTGATTTCCTGCGCGACGTCGGGTGGGTGCGCTACTATCCCGAACTCGAGCGGCTGATTGGCTGTGAACAGGACCCCGTGTGGCATCCCGAAGGCGACGTGTGGAACCACACCTGCCACTGCCTTGATGCATTTGCGCGGCAGCGTCCGGTCGGGGGGAGTTCGGATGAGGATTTGATTGTCGGGCTGGCCGTGCTCTGCCACGACTTCGGGAAGCCCGCGACGACCGTCTACGACCCCGTGCGCCGGCGGATTCGCTCGCTCGGTCACGACGAGGCCGGCGTTGAGCCGACGCGGCAGTTCCTGCGCCGTCTGACGACCGAGGAACGCATCCTGAAAGAAGTGCCGCCGCTGGTGCAACTGCACATGCGCCCGTTTGCGATGTGGAAGGCGAAGAGCGGCGAAAGCGCCATCCGTCGCCTCGCGGCGCAAGTCGTGCGAATCGACCGCCTCCTGCGCGTGGCGGCGGCGGACGAGGCGGGCCGCCCGCCGTTCCCCGTGTCGTTGGAGCCGCTCCGGTGGCTCGCCGCCGAGGCGGAGCGCCTGCGGGTGAAGGATGCCGCGCCGAAGCCAATCATCCTTGGTCGCGACCTCATCGCGGCGGGCCTGAAACCCGGCGTTGCGTTCGGCGGAATCATTCGCGCGTGCTTTGAGGCGCAGTTGGACGGCGCCTTCACCGACCACGAAGGCGGCTTCGCCTTCCTCACCGACCTGCTGAAAAGAAGGGGTGCCGCATGAAGCCGTATGTTCTGTGGGACTGGAACGGGACGCTTCTCGACGATACGAACGCGGCACTTGGGACGCTCAACCAGATGCTGGCGCGGCGTGGTAAGCCGCCGATTACAATGGCGTTCTACCGCGACAACTTCGGTTTCCCCGTGAAGCCGTTTTATGCGACAATCGGTTTTGCGTTGGCGGACGAGGACTGGGACGCCATCGCCCGCGAGTACCACGAGACCTACAGCCGCCAGCCGAAAGGGCTGAACAGGGATGCGCGTGCGGCCCTCGACCTCATCCGCCGCGTTGACGGACGGCAGTCCATCATCTCCGCCTTGCGTCAGGACCTGTTGGACCGCGATACGGCGGCCTGCGGCATTCGGGATGCGATGGAGTTCGTCGTTGGCACGGACAACCTGGACGGCGGTTCGAAGGTGAGCCGTGCCCGTGAACTCATCGACCGCATCCGCCGCGCACATCCAACGGATGCGTTCGCCTTCACGCTGATCGGGGATTCGCTGCACGACAGGGAGGTCGCGGATGCGCTGGGCGTCGGCTGCGTCCTGTGCGCACAGGGAAGCCACGCCGAATGGCGGCTTCGGAAGGCCGCCCGCACATTCCCCACCCTGACGGAAGCCGCCGCCTTTTCATGCCGCGCCGCCGGCGTTTAACCGCGTTGCTTCTCGCCCGAGGGAACGGCCGCGCCCTGCGACTGGAATGCGTAGGCCATGTTTGCGCCGAGGAGGATGATCTCCCAGCTCATGTACATCCACGCGAGGACAATCGGTAGAAAGGCGAACGAGCCGTAGAGGGCCGACGACTTGGCGATGCCGACCTGCGCCACTGCGCAGAGTTTCATCCAGCCGCCGAAGAGGAGCGCGGTGATGAACCCGCCCCAAAACGCCGGACGGAAACGAACGCGGCAGTTCGGCATCATCTGGAAGAAAAGCGCGAAAGCAAGCGACGCGAACGTGAGCGAGAACGCCGTGCGGAAAAGCCAGGAGTCGAGGAACCAGACGAGGCCGTCCGACACCCACTTCGTCAGCCACATCGCCCCCATCGTCGCCACGATTACGTCCTTCACCACGCGCAGGATGGGCAAGGACGCGGCGATTGCCGCCAAAACGGGCAGGACAATGGAGATAAGGGGATAGAGACAGGCGCGTTTCCAAATCGGGCGCGCCTTCGCAACGCTCCAAATCTGGTTGAAACTCACCTCCACCATGCCGAGGGACGAAATGACCGTCCAGACGAGGAAGCCGAAGCCAATCCAGCCGAGCGTCTCGACATCGAACTTCTCCACGCGGTCGAAGAGACTGTTCGAGATTTGCCGCGCCTGCCTGCCGAACTCCAGCGCGGCGATTCGCTTCTTTTCGCGCTCCTCTTCGTTCGACGCGGCGAGAAGGGCCATGCCGTCGTCCTGACCGTGTTCGACGTTCGCGATCATCGCGTCAATCCGTCCGTTGATTTCCTGCCGCGCATACTCATCTATGTTGCACGTCTTCGCGACAAAGAGGAGAAGGCAGAGGATTGGCATCAGGGCGAGCATTGAGAAATAGGTCAGCCCCGCCGCGTGCATGGAACAGTTGTTCCGAAGGAAGCCGCCGACAACCGTGCGAACCCAGGCCGTGATTCGTCTTTTCATAGCAAATGGCCCGTCAGCCAGCCAAGCGTCACGCCCACGAGGTAGACGGTCAGCAGAATGGCGAGGTTCTCCTTCAGGTTTCGATTCGTGCGGAAGAGGACGAGCAGGCCAAGCCCCGACCCCGTGAACGAACTTGCCATCAGGGCTTCGGGGCTCATCGCCCCCGCGAGGTAGAGTTTCGCCCCGGCGACGGACACCGCGCAGTTCGGGATCAGCCCCAGCGCACCCGCCGCGAGTTCGCCGACGAACGGCGTGTTGAGTTGCAGTTTGTTCAGGCAGTCCGTTCCGAAACAGTGCATGCAGAGTTCGACCGCACCCGAGACGATGACGATGAAGAGGAAGATTTCCGCCGTATGGATCAGGGCGGGAACGAGGATGCCCCTGTGCGAGTGGCATCCGCAGCGGCTGTGCTCGCAGAGTTCGTCAATCGTCACCTTCCGCCGGAAGTGGTGCGCCGCGAGCAGGAGTCCGTTCGCCGTGAACCCGACGGCAACGGCGCAGACGACCTTCAGTCCGACGATTTTCAGCAGCAGGTCAATCGGTGCGCGGGCCGAGATCAGCACGGGAATCAACTCGTCGGACGTGGAAAGGAAGACGGCGATCAGCGTCCCGACCGTAATCACCCCGCCCGCGTAAAACGAGGAGGCCGCCGCCGAAACGCCGCATTGCGGCACCGCCCCTGCGAGCGCCCCCATCAGCGGGCCGACAGAACGAGTGCGCTCGAGAGACTTCTCGAGCGCACCACCCGCCTTCGCCTCTATCGCCTCAAGGACGAGATACGTCACGAAGAGGACCGGCAGAAGCAGCAGGGTCTCTTGGATGAACTCAATCACGCCGCAGAGATCGCTTCACTCGGACACTGCGCCGCGCACGCACCGCAATCGATGCAAATGTCGGGGTTGATCGTGTAGGGCGTACCCTCCGTGATCGCATCCGCCGGGCAGGCATCCTTGCAGCAGCCGCAGCTGACGCACTTTTCGGCATCAATCTTGTGAGCCATATTCTGTTTCTCCTTCTTTTTG
Source organism: Faecalibacterium sp. CAG:74 (assembly GCA_963588415.1). Lineage (GTDB taxonomy): Bacteria > Verrucomicrobiota > Kiritimatiellia > RFP12 > UBA1067 > UBA1067. The sequence continues at coordinate 438 of CAVAHB010000083.1, read as the reverse complement.
TGTTGTTTGAAAGATGGGAGTATTATACCAAAAGGGATGTGAGGATGAGAAGTGAGAAAGTGAGAGGTGAGCGGATTTTGTCCACGGATTGACACGGATTTTCACGGATGTTTACGATGATATCTTACCACTGAACGCACAAAAGCCGCTTCGTGGCACACTGAAAACACTGAACCCTCCGCCCCTACACCTTCAGTATGTTCTGTGCCGGCCGAAGGCCGTTCAGTGTGTTCTGTGGTAAAATCCGAGCCGCAACCGCGTTCGTGATGCCCGTACCGAAGCCGCCGCGCCGCCGCTCTATATAAGGTGTACGGGAAAGCCCGCGTTTGACCCCCTCGGGGAGCGCGGCGAAACCCCTCTCGGAGCGTGGGCGTACTCAATAGATGGCCACGGCGTACTTAATAGATGGCCACGGCGTACTCCATATATGGGCACGGC
>CAVAHB010000082.1:0-18936 GCA_963588415.1 Faecalibacterium sp. CAG:74 | reverse complement strand
GATTGAAATCACGACCGAGAAGGCGGTGACGGTCGCCAATACGGCGGTACAATACAATAATGCGCTGACATCGGTGAAGATTGACGGACCCGTGTGGACGACGGCGAATGTGGATAACCTGCTGTTGAGGAACAACGCAAGCACCGGGGAGAAGAAGTGCACAATCTATGCGAACAAGGATACGTGGTCATCGCTCGCTTCAGCGGTGACGGACACGGAAGCCGAATACAAGCCGAAGAAGTGCTTCGGGGTCTACCGCGAGGGATTGCGCAAGGCGTGGCTTGTCGCGAACAACGCCGACCCCGTTCCCTTCCGCATCATCATCCGGTAGGCTTGCGTCGTTTCGGTTGTGTTCCCCCCACGGACGGCGGCGCGGCATCGCGCCGCCGTCTTTGCACGACCGTTTTTTGGCATTGCGTGACGCGGCGAGATATGAGATAATACACGCTATGAGAAAGGTGTCATTGTGAGACGCAGCATCGCGATCGTGTCCGTGACGTTGCTGAGTGCGGTTGCGTTCGGCGAGCGTCAGCCGTATTCGCGCTATCAGTCGATTGTGGATCGGCAGATGTTCGGCGTGCCGCCGCCGGGGTTCGACCCGACGAAGCCGCCGAGCGAGGTGTCGCGTGGCGACGCGAAGTCGGAGAAGGAACTGACCAAAGAGCAGGAAAAACTGAAGAGTTCCATCGTTTTTTCCGTCATTAACGTGACCCCGGAAGGGGATACGGCGGTCGGGTTCACCGACAAGTCGAACCCGAAGGTTCTGCGCCACTACTACCTGCGTGTTGGCGAGGAGCGCGACGGATGGACGGTGAAGGCGGCGGACGCGGTGGCGAAGTCGATGACGATCGAGCGCGGCGAGCTCGAGGTTTCGCTGACGCTTGGCGGCGATTCCTCGAAACTTCCCGACGCGACGGGGCGTGCGGGCGCGGCGAACGCCGCCGTGCCGATGATTACGTCCTCGGCGGGTTCGCCGCGTTCGGGGCTGCTCGGCGACCGCTCCGCCCTCGCCTCGCTGCGCGAGCGTCGCCGTCAGCGCGAACAGCGTCTCGAGGCGGAAGAGCAGAAACTCGCCGACGAGAAGAAGCGGCTGCAGGAGGAAAAGGCCCTGCATGAGGCCCGCGAGAAGCAGACGCGGGAGCAGGAGAAGGAGGAAATGCGCCAGCAGTTCCTCAATCTTGCGGACGAAATCCGCAGGAGCCGGATTGCCGCGGAGGCGGGCGGCGGCGAGGGGCGCGTGGAATCCGCGCCGCCCGAAGGGCCGGCGGACGAATAGGGGGCGGGCGGCGCATGAGACGGTACGGGATTCTTGCACTCTTCGGCTTCGCCTGTCTGGCGTTCGCGGCGGTCTGGCTGGGCGGGCTCAACCAGGACGAGGGGTGGTATCTCTACGCGGCGAATCTCGTTGCGGAAGGCCGCGTTCCCTACCGCGACTTCTTCTTCACGCAGGGGCCGGTGATGCCCGTCGTCTATTCGGCGTTCGCGGGCATCTGGCGGAACTGGGGTATTCTCGGTGCGCGGATCTTCACGCTGGCAATCGGGTTCGCCGGCATCCTGTTTGCGGTCGCCCTGGCGCGGCGGATCTCCCCGCCGGCGCGGCGGACGGGAGCCGGAATCGCCGTGCTGCTCCTGCTCGGGTGCAACCTCTACCACCTCTACTACAATGCGATTCCGAAGACGTATGCGCTGGCGGGTCTGTTCGTAATCGTGGGCTTCTACCTGCTGAGTTTCGCGGAATCGGCACGGCGGGCGCTGCGCGTGGCCGCGCTCTTCGGTTCGGGCGCGGCGTTCGCCCTCGCCGCCGGGACGCGCATCAGCCTCGGCATCATCCTCGCCGTCGCCGGCATCGGCCTTTTGCTGCAGTTCCGCCGGTGCGGATGGGGCTTTCTCTGGTTCGGGCTGGGGGGCGCGGTCGTCCTCGCGCTCGTCTTCGGCGCGTTCCTCGCGGATGCCGAAACGCGGGCGGGGCTTGCCGCCGCCCAGCGCTACCACGCCGCACGCGGCGGATTCGACCCCGTGTTCGCCGTGGGCAGCCTGTCGCGGCTTGTTCGGTGGTATCTGCCGACGTTCGTGCTGCTGGGGCTGGGGGCGTTCGCCGCGAAACCGGCGGTGGAGACGGACGAAACGCCGGCGCCAGTCGTCCTGCCGCTTCTGCTGGCGGCCGCGCTATCCGTGTTCGCCGTGCAGATGCTCGCGCCGTTTCCGTATGAGGACTACCAGGTGCCGGTCATGGGGATTCTCGGCGTTTTCGCGGCGGTCTTGTGCGCGGCGCGGCTTTCGCACGGCGTGCCGCTCTGCCTGATGGCCCTCGGCCTTTCGTGGGCCTGCTCGTTCGGGTCGCCGCTGCTCGAAGGGTGGATGACGAACGGACAGGATCGCTTCTGGACGCTGAAGAAGTCCTCGTGCGAACTCGCCCAGTTGCGAAACGTTGCGCGGCGGATCGAAACGCTGGATCCGGGCGGCACGACCCTGCTGACGCAGGACCTGTATCTGGCGATTGAGACGAACCGCCGCGTTCCGCACGGGCTTGAGATGGGACCCTTCAGTTATTGGGGGGAGAAGGTGCCGGACTTCGCCGTCGGGCGGCCCGTGCTCGACGACAAGGGGTTGAGGTCGCTTCTCGCGGAAGCCCCGTGCGAAGTCGCCGCGCTGAGCGGCTACACGTTCGCCGTCACCGTGCCGTCGGGCGGCGAAACGCCGTGCGAGCGGCAGATGGACTACTGGCGGATACTTGAACGCCGCTACGAACTCGTCTTCAAGGAGGCGGCGTTCGGGCAGAACGCGACGACGCTCCTCGTGCTGAGGCGCAGGAAGGATGTTTCGGAGGGGGCGGCGCGATGAACGATCCGCAGCAAATACGCAGGCGGATTCTCGAGGTCGTCTCGAAGAACGGCGGACACCTGGCCTCGTCGCTGGGTGCGGTTGAGATTGCGGTCGCGCTGGCGGAAGTCTTCGAGCCGACGAAAGACCGAATCGTCTGGGACGTCGGGCATCAGGCGTATGCGTGGAAGATCCTGACGGGGCGGGCGGATGCGTTCTCGACAATCCGTCAGTTCGGGGGACTTTCGGGTTTCCCGAATCCGAGCGAATCGCCCGCCGACGCGGCGATTGCCGGACACGCCGGGGTTGCGCTTTCGGTGGCGGTTGGGTATGCGGCGGCGCGTGACCGCAAGGGGACGGACGAACATGTCGTCGCCGTCGTTGGCGACAGCGCGATGGCGAACGGGGTGAGTTTCGAGGCGCTCAACAACTGCGCGGCGGCGACGGGGAAGGTCATCGTCGTCCTCAACGACAACGAGATGAGCATTTCGCGTCCGACGGGAAGTTTCGCACGGGTGCTGGGGCGTTTGATTACGGGCATCCGCTACAACCGCGTGAAGGCGGCGGCGGAAAGCGCGGGCCACGCCCTGAAACTCACGTTCCTGCGCGGCATCTACCACCGGATCGAGAGCCAACTGAAGTCCCTCTTCCTCGGGAACGCCTACTTTGAGCAGTTCGGCCTGCGGTATATCGGGCCGGTGGACGGACACGACCTCGCGGCGCTCCGTGCGGCGTTCACCGTGGCGAAGGAGGACAAGCGCAGCGTAATCGTCCACGTCGTCACGCGGAAGGGCAAGGGCTATGCGCCCGCCGAGCAGAACCCGACGAAATGGCACGGCGTCGGCCCGTTCGATTTGGGCGGCGCGGCGGCGGGGGCGCAAACGGGCGCATCCACCGCCTGCGCCCGGTCGTGGTCGGCGGTCTTCGGGCGCGAACTCGCGGCGTTCGCCCGCGAAGACGGGCGGATCGTCGCGCTGACGGCGGGGATGAAGGATGGCACGGGCCTGCGGGAGTTCGCGGCGGAGTTCCCGCGCCGGTTCTTCGACGTCGGGATTGCGGAAGAGCACATGGTGGCGTTCGCGGCGGGGCTTGCGGCGGGCGGACTGAAGCCAGTTGTCGCGGTCTACTCGACGTTCCTCCAGCGGGCGGTCGATCAGGTGATGCACGACGTGTGCATTGCGAACCTCCCCGTCGTCTTCTGCGTGGATCGGGCGGGAATCGTCGGTGCGGACGGCGTGACCCATCAGGGCATCTACGACATCGCGATGCTCCGCTGCCTACCCAACCTGACCATCTGCGAACCGGCGACGGAAGAGGATTTCCACGCGCTGATGAATGAGGCGTTCGAGCGGAATGGCCCGACGGTGATTCGCTATCCACGCGGGACGGTTCCGGCGACGACGGACTTCGAGAGGCCGACGAAACCACGTGCCGTCATCTGGGCGACGGGCGACTGGCTTGAGAAGGCGAAGGCGGTGGCGCGACGTCTGCCGGGCGTCGACGTCTTCGAGGCGCGATACCTGAAGCCGTTCGATGCGGCGGAACTCGGTCGGCAACGGGCAGCGGGGCTGAAGGTCGTTTCGCTGGAAAACGGATGTCTGCAGGGTGGGTTCGGCGAGGCGATTGGCGCAGACCTGCGTTTCGGCTGGCCGGATTCGTTCATTCCGCACGGTTCGCCGGCGGAGTTGGAGCGTCGCCACGGGCTTGACGAGGATTCGCTTGTCGGGAGAATCGGGGCGGCATTGGACAACTGGGGATCGGAGGGCTGACGGAAATGGCGAAGATACATGGTGTGGCTGGCGAATGGGCGCGCGTGAAGGGGGCTGTGGTCGGGCTGTGGCCGCTCTTCCTCAGCGCAATCCTGATCGGGTTCGCCCTTGCGGTGTGCCTTTTCGTTTCGCTTCTGGCGGGTATCGTCGTTCTGGTGCTGTCGCTGGTCGGCGCGTGCTGTGGGCTTTTTCGCGGCGTTCGGCTCGTCGAACGCTTCTTCAAGGGGGCGCGCGGCGAGGAACGGGTGGCGGGCATTCTTCGGAGTCTGCCCGCGACCTACCACGTGTTCAACGACTTCGTCGCCGGACGGAACCACGTCGATCACGTCGTCGTCGGGCCGGCAGGCGTTTTCGCCGTCGAGACGAAGTTCTGGAAGGGCGTCGTGACGATTGAGGATGGCCACATCCTGCTGGACGGGCAGTTGCCCTCGCGCTCGCCGCTTTCGCAGGCCGTCCGCGAGGCGGAGCAGGTTCGCGCCGCGCTGGCGGCCATGGGATGGTCAGGGCCCGTCACACCCGTCCTGACGTTTGCAAGCGACACTTTTGCCGCCCACGTGGCGGAATTGCAGGGGGCGGTCGTCATCAATTCCTGCGAACTGAAGAAGAGTTTCGAGGGCGGACGCTGCGAGCTGCCCCCTGCGGAATTGGATCGCCTTGTACACTTGATGGAGAGTAGTTCGTGAAGAATCAGATAAAGTTGGCATTCATCCTTTCGTTGACCGCCCTTGCAGGATTTGCGGAAGTCCAGCCGCCGCCCGTCGGGGAGGTGGAAGTCAAGCCGCAGAAATACTACGGCAAGATCGCCAAGCGCTTCGCCACCATGTTGCCGCGCTACCACGTCCTGCAGCAACCCCTGAACGACGAAATCTCCCAGAGGGCGTGGACGAATCTCGTCACGTTCTACGACTACGACCATTCGGTCTTTCTCAAGAGCGACCTCGATTCCCTGTCCGCGCATGAAAAGACGCTGGATGACGAGATTCGCAACGGGGACGTCAGTTTCGGCTTCGCGCTCTACAACCTCTACGTGAAGCGTCTGCGCGAGCGCGTCTATTTCGCGACGAATCTCCTGGCGCGCGGCGAATGGGACTTCTCAACGAACGAGACCTATCGCATCCGCCGGAAGGACGCCCCCTGGCCGGAGACGGTCGAGGCCGCGAACGAGCATTGGCGCAAGCGGATGAAGAACGAGGTTCTCGTTCAGTTGCTCAATCGGGAAATCGACGCGGAGGAGGCTGCGGCGAAGACGAATCGGGTCGATTCGGCCGAGACGAACGCCGTGCCGGAAAAGGCGCAGACCCCTGAGGAGAATCTCATCAAGCGCTACCGGCAGTATGCGACGGTTCTGACCGAACCGGACGAGGAGACCGTGCTCCAGCACTACCTGAGCGCAATCGCCCGCGCCTACGATCCGCATACGGACTACATGAGCCCCGCGACGAAGGAAGACTTCGATATGGATATGAACCTGTCGCTCTGCGGCGTCGGGGCGATGCTGTCGATGGATGACGGCGCGTTGAAGATTGTGGAAATCGTGCCCGGCGGGCCGATGGACCGCGACGGACGCATCAAGGAAGGCGACAAGATCGTCGGCGTGCGGCAGCAGCCCGAAGGCGAAGTTGAGGACATCACCTGGCAGCCGCTGAAGAAGACCGTCAAGAAGATTCGCGGCCCGAAGGGAACGAAGGTCACGCTTGAGATTCAGCCGCGGAGCGATCCGACGGGTGCGACGAAGAAACTCATCGACCTGACGCGGGACGAAATCAAGTTGGAAGATCAGGCGGCGACGGGCCGCGTCGAGACGGTCAGCCTCGGCGGGATTGACCGGAAACTCGGCTACATCTACCTGCCGGGGTTCTACGGTACGATGGACAAGCGGCCTGAGGAAGATGGCTATCGGAGTTCCTCGCTGGATGTCAGCCGATATTTGGCGGACTTCAACGCGCAGGATGTGGAAGGTCTGGTTCTCGACTTGCGCGGCGATGGTGGGGGTTCGCTCCGCGAGGCGGTGATGCTCTCGTCGCTCTTCGTCCCCTCCGGACCTGTCGTGCAGATTCGCGACCAGCGGACGGTGGGGTGTCTGCCGATTCCGCCGGGCAATCCGACCGCATTCCGCCTTCCGATGGTCGTCCTGACGGATCGCGCGAGCGCGAGCGCGTCGGAAATCGTGGCGGGGCATCTGCAGGACGTCGGGCGGGCTGTCGTTCTCGGCGACCGGCGGACGCACGGCAAGGGGACGGTTCAAACCGTCCTTGGGATGGGCCCGGAGAAATACGGGTCGATGAAGATTACGACGGCGCGATTCTATCGGATTAACGGACGCTCGACGCAGGTCGAGGGAGTCGCGGCGGACATACCGCTTCCCTCGCTCCTCGATTCGCTCGACATTGGCGAGGACAAGTTGCCGAACGCGCTGCCGTTCAGCCGCATCCTTCCGGCCGACTACGCGAAGTGCTGGAACCTCGACACGTACGTGACGAATCTCCTTGCGCTCTCGAATGCACGGGTCAAGGACGACGTCCGTTACCAGAAGCACATTGAGAACGTCGAGGGGATGAAGGCCATCAGCGAGCGAGAGGAAGTTTCGCTCGAGCGCGAGGTGCGGAAGACGATGATGAAGGCCGACCGCGAATTGCACGAACTCGACGAAGAGGACGATGACGAGAGGACGGAAAACTCAAACGCCACCCGCCGCCGGCGCAATCAGCGTGATAAGGACGACGTTGTGTTGGACGAGGCGTTCCGCATCCTTTCCGATCTTGTTCGGCTCAACAACGGGGCGGAAATGCCCCAGCCCAAGGAATGGGGGTGGTGGCAGTGAAGGAGATACCCTTTGTGAAGATGCACGGGGCCGGCAACGACTTCGTGATGATTGACGATCGCGAGGGGACGTTCCCCGCCGACGACTACATGCGCGTTGCCGCAATGGCCACGCGGCGGTGCGGCATCGGGTGCGAGGGCGTTATCCTCGTCCAGAAGTCCGACGTCGCCGACTTCCGCATGCGGTTCTTCAATCCGGACGGGTCGGAGGCCGAACTTTGCGGAAACGGGGCGCGGTGCGTGGCGGCGTTCGCACACGAAATCGGCGCGGCGAAGTCAAGCCGCATGACGTTCGAGACGATTGCGGGGACGATTGCCGCCGAGATTGTCGATTCGACGCTCGTTCGGGTTGCGATGCCCGACCCGAAGGACTTCGGTGACGACTTCGTTGTCGAGGGCGTTCCCCACAAGATTGTCGTGGTCGAGAACCTGGCGAAGACGGATGTCGAGACCGAGGGGCGGCGAATCCGAATGTCGAACGAGTTCTCGCCGGCGGGAACGAATGTTGACTTCGTCGTCTACCGAAGTCCGAATCGGGTGATGATCCGCACGTATGAGCGCGGGGTCGAGGCCGAGACTGGGGCGTGCGGCACGGGATCCGTCGCGGCGGCCATCATCGGCGTGAGAGATTACGGGCTAGAGTTCCCCGTTCATGTGAAGACCGCGCAAGGCTATGAACTGCTCGTCGATGGAACGCTCAACGGCTCGGAATTCTCGTCCATCACCCTGACGGGTCCCGTCAAGCGCGTCTACGAGGGCAAGATCGACTGGGCGTCGCTCGACGTCGTATCCGAATAAAGGGAGGTCGTGATGAGTTATTATCTGATGCTGTTGATCGGGGCGGTGCTCGTAAACAACTTCGTGCTCAATCGCTTCTTGGGGTGTTGTCCGTTTCTCGGCGTCTCGAAGAAGATGGGGACGGCACTGGGGATGGCCGGCGCGGTGATCTTCGTCATGACGATTGCGGCGGCCGTCACCTGGTGCCTCGACCATTGGCTGCTCGTCCCGTACGGTCTCGGCTACATCCACACTTTGGCGTTCATCCTCGTGATTGCCGCGCTCGTGCAATTCATCGACATCGTGATGAAGCGATTCCTTCCGCCGCTTCATGCTGCGCTCGGCATCTTCCTGCCGCTGATTACGACGAACTGCGCCGTTCTGGGCGTTGCGGAAATCAATTGCAAGCAGGGGTCGGGACTCTTCGAGAGCATCTTCTTCTCCTTTTCGGCGGCCGTCGGATTCGGTTTCGCGCTCCTTCTCTTTTCGGGCATCCGCGAAAGACTGGCGTATGCCGATCCGCCGCGCTGCTTTCGGGGAATTGCCATCGCACTCGTGACGGGCGGACTTCTTTCGCTGGCCTTCATGGGCTTCACCGGCATGGTCAAGATGCCGTATTAGGGTTGAGGGGAGTGGAGTTTCATGAAATGACGCAACAGCGGAAACACGTCGCGCAGGGCGGTCTCGCCGAAATTGGCGTGCCGCTGGCCGTCGTTCCCCCGGCGGGCGAGGCGAACGTCTCGCGGCATCTCGGCGCGGCGGGGCGCGTGAACCTCGGCAGTTTCTATACGCCGGCGCGATACGTGCGGCTTGTGGGCGGCTGGCTCAAGAGGCGCGGCGTCGGCCGTGGCTGGACGGTCGCCGACCTGTCGTGCGGCTACGGCGCGTTCTTCGAGTTGGGCGAGATCGACGGCCTCCGCGACTGCCGCTATCTCGGCAACGACATCGACGCGGCGGCCGTCGCCCAGGCGCAGGCGTATTTCCCGAACGTCCGGATGTCCGCCCGGAACGCGCTCGCCGACGTCTCGCGCGAGAGCTTTGGCATCGGTGACGGCGAGAGGCTCGTCATCGTCGGCAATCCGCCCTACAACGACGTGACCTCGCAGACAAACCAGCGTCTCAAGACGAATGCCGTCGACATCGACGCAGACCTCAGGACTCGCGACCTCGGCATGTCGTCGCTCCTCGCCTACGACAGGCTACGCGCCGACTTCGTGGCGGTTCTGCATCCGCTCTCCTATCTCGTCAAGAAGGCGAACTTCTCCGTCGTGCGGAACTTCTTTGCCAACTACACGCTGCTTGAGCATGTCGTCTTTTCGAGCGCCGAGTTCGCCAGGACGTCCAAGGCGTCGTGCTTTCCCGTCCTCGTCGCACTCTACCTCCGGACGCCGGGGCGGGGACTCACGCATGACGCCGTCCGCGCAATCCACTTCCGCACCGTTGCGGACGAGGCGTTTTCGGTGGACGGCTTCGACTACGTGACGGACGAGATCGACAAGTATCCGGGCGAGAAACGCTTCACGCCGGAGATCCTGTTCTACACGATGCGCGACGTCAACGCCCTGCGCCGGAGCCGGACGTTCATCCGCGAGCGCATCGCGAACGCCGTCGACGTCGATCCGGGGAAGCTGGCGTATTACTGCTACGTCGACTGCTTCAAGCGGTATGCGGACGTGCCCTACTATCTCGGCAACTTCAACGTGCCGTTCATCCGCGACGAGTTCGCGTCCGTCTCGAACGACGTCGTCGCGCTCGCGAAAGCGGCGCACCCCGACGTCTTCGGCGTGTGCGAGAAGCCGAGTGCCGACGCCGAGGTGCGCGTCCGCGCGTATATCCGCCGAAGCCTGAAAGGAAAGTTAAAAATGGAAAGGAGCGTTTGACATGACAACGGCCATACTCATCATCGCGGGCATCGGGCTTGTGTCCGCCGTCGTGCTGGCGGTCGCGGACAGGTATCTTTCAGTGCGGGAAGACCCCCGCATCGGGCTCGTCACGGCGGCGCTGCCGGGTGCGAACTGCGGCGGCTGCGGCTTCGCCGGCTGCGAGGGCTATGCGCACGCCCTTGTCGCTGGAACGGCCCCGAACGGGGCTTGCACGGTCGGCGGCGAAGCCTGTGCCGCCGCCATTGCGAAGATTCTCGGCGTGGCGGCGACGGCGACGGAAAAACGTGTTGCGCTCGTGAAGTGCTGCGGTTCGCGAAGCGAAACCATCCGAGTCGGCGACTACAACGGAATCTGCGACTGCGGCGTCGCGGCGGTGACGGCGGGTGGCGACAAGGGGTGCGCCTACGGCTGCCTCGGATATGGTGCGTGTGCGGCGGTTTGCCCCAAACAGGCGATTTCGGTCGTCGACGGGCTTGCGAAAGTCGACAAGCGGCTCTGCATTGGCTGCGGGAAGTGCGTCGCCGTTTGTCCGCGCAAACTGATTGAACTCGTCCCCGTGTCCGCGACAATCCACGTTCTCTGCAACAATCCGGAGAAGGGGCCGTGCGTCCGCCGCGTTTGCGGAGTCGGGTGCATCGGCTGCCACCTGTGCGAACGCAATTCCGGCGGCAAGGAGGCGGGGCATTTCGTGTTCAACGGCTTTTTGGCGAAGGTCAACTACGCGAATCCGCCGACGGACGCCCAGATTGTCGCGAAGTGTCCGGCGAAATGTATGAGTGTCGATCCCCATTTTGAGACGGCACATTGAACAGGGAGAAAGGAGGTTGCATGGAAATCGCGAACGAGCTGAAAAAGGCCGAACGCTTCGAGACGAAGATCTTTTTCGAGATGTCCCGCAAGATGTATGCCGATGCCGTGACGCAGTGCGACCCCCTGTATGGCATCGCCTTTGCGAAGACCGACGGCTTTCGAAACCCGATAACGCCGAAGATGATTCTTGAGGACAGCCGCATCATCAAGGTCCTTCGGTATTGCATGCTGCCTGTACTGAGCCAGATGAAGCTGGGGCAATTGATCGGACTCGACACGACGGCGGTGTTTGAGGAGAACATTATCGACAGGGGTGCACGGCTTTCCGAGCTCAAGAAGGCCGTTTCCGAACTGTGCCGTCTCGCCAACGAGGGACTGGACTCGCAGCGGTTTCTCTGGCTTCAGGAGACGCTTGCGCCCAAGGAACTTGCGCTTGCGGAGAAGTATGCCAAGAAGTGGACGTGTTCGCTTCTTGCCAACCAGAACTCGGCGACGGCGTTCAGGAACTGGCGCAAGGAGCTGCAGGAGACGACCGCCGTCGAGGCCATCGTCAAGGCAGGGTATTCTTCGGTTCAGACGCGGCGGATCGTCACGTCGCCCGACGACCTGCTTGCGGGGCAATACAGCCGCGAGTGCCGCGTCAAGGGGCGAAACGTCCAAAAGGCCGATCTGGTCGTGCGTCTCAAGGGCAGCAGACGTCTTCTCCTCATCGAGGCCAAGGCCATCGGCGTGAGGATTGACGCCTTCAAGCGCATCAAGGAGTGCCGAGAGAAGTTCGACGACTGGAAGAGCCGCTTCGGAGACGATGCCGAATGTGCCGTCGTGATTTCGGGCTTCGTCCCCCAAAGGGAATACGAGTCGCTTTTGCGTGAGGGCGGCTTTGTGTTCTGGGAACATGGCATTGACGCGCTGACGGCGTATCTGAGGAAGCACTGAAATGACGGCCATCAGCATATTCACGGGAGCCGGAGGGCTTGACATCGGAATCGAGAAGGCTGGATTTGACGTGCTGTCAACCTTGGAGATTCACCCCTCCTACTGCGCCACGGTGCGGAATATGAAGGCCAAGGGTGTTCGGATTCCCGGCACGGACAGGGCGTTTTTCCAGAACGCGAACGTCATCGAGGGCGATATTCGCGCGATAACGGCGAAAGATCTTCTTGGACGGAATAAGTCGGTCGATTGTCTGATTGGCGGGCCACCCTGTCAGGCGTTTTCAAGTGCCGGGCGGCAGGACTCGATCTTTGACGAACGCGGTTCACTGGTTTATGAATATTTTCGGATTCTCAAGGAACTCAAGCCGAAGGTGTTTCTTTTCGAGAATGTTCGAGGTCTTGTTACGGCGAAAGGCTTGCGAAACGATCCGGGCGAAGTCCTCAAGGGACTACTTGAAATGTTCAAGAAAATAGGTTACAGTTGCCGTGCGAAACTTCTGAATGCGGCTGACTACGGTTTGCCGCAACGGCGAGTCCGCTGCTTTATTGTCGGGTCGTCAATCGCGGCAGCCCCGGAGTTTCCCGCGCCGACGCACTCGGAAGTTCCCTTTGACTCGTTTATTCCCTCCGAATGTCGCGAACCTTGGGTTTCGCTTGGTCATTACCTTTCCAGCCATGCGGACAACGACAAGACTCACTGGACGCTGCCAACGAAGAGGATGCAGACGGCACTTGAAGACCTTCCCGATGGAAAAGGCTTGAAGAGCAAGGGCGTGAAAGAGGCCACTCGCCCCGGCGGACATTGGGGATATCGACAGGGAACGTTCATCGCAGATCAGACGAAGCCGGCGCGCACGGTGACAGGTTCGTCAAGTCAGGATTGGATTCGACTGGCGGATGGCACTATTCGCCGACTTACCCTGCGCGAAGTGGCGGGCTTGCAGGGTTTTCCCCCCGAGTGGGAGTTTTCAGGGTCGCTGGCAGACCAGTTTCAACAGATTGGGAATGCCGTGCCGACGGTTTTCGGAGAAATCCTTGGACGAATGCTGGTGCATTATCTGGAGGAAGGCTGGAGGACTTGTTCCAAGAACAAGGCGATTGGTATTTCAGAGGAAATTGAAAGGTCGATTCGCTACACGAAATATGACAATATGAAGAACGGTGCGTATCGCGCTCGCGCACAGAGGAGTGCCTAAGGAAAATGCAGGAAGGTAAAACATGAAAACCGTTAAAAGCAGATTTTCATTCAAGGGTGGGATTCATCCCGACTACAACAAGGAACTGTCGCGGGAAAAGCCGATCGAGCGGATGCCGCTACCGTCCGATCTTGTCATTTCAATGAGCCAGCATCTCGGCGCACCGGCGAAGTGCTGCGTGGCGGTCGGTGATCATGTCGAGAAAGGGCAGTTGATTGGCGAGAAGAACGGATTCATCTCCATTCCCGTCTTTGCGTCGGCGAGTGGGACGGTGAAGGCCGTCGAGCCGCGCCTTGGCCCGACGGGCGCACGGGTCGCGGCGGTTGTGCTGACGCCCGATGCGGAGCAAGGCGACGAGGTTCTTCTTCCCACGCTTGACTGGAAGGCGGCGACGCACGAGGCGTTGCTCGCCCGCGTCGAGGAGGCGGGAATCTGCGGCATGGGTGGCGCGGGCTTCCCGACGGCCGTGAAGTTGAACCCGCCGCCGAACCGGCGGTGCGAATATCTCATCGTGAACGGGGCGGAATGCGAACCCTACCTGACGGCGGACTTCCGTCTGATGGTCGAGCGGGCGGACCGCATTCGGCTCGGCGTTGAAATCATGCGGAAGATTCTCGGCGGCCCGGCCGTCCGCATCGCCGTCGAGGCAAACAAGCCCGAAGCCGTCGCGGCATTGGAAAAGGCCTTTGCCGACATTGACGGAAACGTCGAGATCGTCGTCCTTCCCGTCCTCTATCCGGAGGGATCCGAGAAGCATCAAATCTACGCGACGGTCGGCCGCATCGTGCCCGAGGGGGACTTGCCCATTTCCGTCGGATGCGTGGTGGAGAACGTCGGGACGGTTGCCGCGATTGCCGACGCCGTCGAGACCGGCCGCCACTTGCTTTCCCGCGTGACGACGGTTTCGGGCGATGCCGTCCGCGAACCGAAGAACGTGGAAGCGGCAATCGGCACGAAATACACCGACCTCGTGGCGTTCTGCGGCGGCGAGAGAGAGTCGCCGGCCAAGGTCATTTCGGGCGGAACGATGATGGGCTTCACCGTTTCGACGCTGGAGATTCCGACGACGAAGACGACTTCGGGACTTCTCCTTCTCTCGAAACGCCGCGTCTTCACCTATCGGTCGAACCCCTGTATCAACTGTGGGAGGTGCGTTCGGGCGTGTCCCATGCGGCTGAACCCCTCCGAAATCTCCCGCGCGGTCGAATCGAATGACATCGGGACGGCGGAGGCTTTGCACGCAATGTCCTGCATCGAATGCGGCGCGTGCAGTTTCGAGTGCCCGGCCTACCGTCCGCTGACGCAGCATTGCCGCCGGGCGAAGAACACGATTCGGGCGCGAATCGCCGCCGAGAAGGCGAAGGCCGCCGCCGGGCAGACAAGCAAGGCATAAGGGAAAGGAGATTCCAAATCCATGAAACCGAAGGAAACGAACGAACGCTACATCTTGAGTTCCAGTCCCCACGCGCATGCCCGGTCGGGCGTGTCGCGCATTATGCTGGACGTCATCATCGCCCTTTTGCCGACGACGGCAATGGGCGTTTGGTTCTTCGGATGGAACGCCGTCTGGGTGATTGCGACGTGCGTCTCGACCTGTCTCGTCACGGAGGCCCTTTGCCGTCTGTCGATGAAGCGCGAAAACACGATTGGCGACCTTTCCGCCATCGTGACTGGACTGCTTCTGGCCCTCAACCTGCCGAGCGGCATTCCGCTGTGGATGGCGGTCGTCGGCTCCGTCTTCGCCATTGCGATTGCCAAGCAGGTCTTCGGCGGACTTGGCATGAACCCGTTCAACCCCGCCCTCGCCGCACGCGCCTTCATGCTCATCTCCTTCACGGGGGCGATGACGACGTGGGTTAAGCCGCTGAGCCACGCGGCGGATGAGACCGTCGTCGATGCCGTGACTTGCGCGACCCCGCTCGTCGCCCTGCGATGGGGCGACCCGACGCAAATCCCGGGGACGTGGGATTTGCTCGTCGGCAACATGCCGGGGTGCATTGGCGAAGTCTCGTCAATTGCAATCGCCCTGGGTGCGGTTTACCTTCTCTTCCGCCGCGTGATTACTTGGCACATCCCCGTGGCGTTCATTGCGACGGTCTACGGCTACTCGCTCATCGCGGGGCTTTCGCCCGCCCACGTCCAAGTCCTGACGGGCGGCGTGATGCTGGGGGCCTGCTTTATGGCGACGGACTACGTCACCTCGCCGACGACAGTGCGCGGCAAACTGGTTTTCGGCTTCGGTTGCGGATTGCTCTGCATGCTGATCCGCCGCTTCGGGGCTTACCCGGAAGGATGCAGTTTCGCCATTCTCGTCATGAACGCGCTTTGTCCGCTAATCAACCGCTGGACGCAGCCGAAGCCGTTCGGTGCAAAGTAAAGGAGATGTTATGAAGAAAACGGGTAGCCTTGTCCTTAGCCTGACGCTGATTTCCGGCATTTGCGCCGCCGTGCTGGCGTATGTGAACGCCGTGACGAAGGACGCCATCGCCGAGATGCGCGAACGCAAGACGGTCGAATCGGCGAAGGCGGTGATGCCGGCCGAAGCCGCCGAGGTGGACGCGGCAAAGTTCGCCGACGGCGAAACCTATTACGTCGGGAAGGATTCCGCCGGGAAGGTCGTCGGGTATGCGGTGACGGGGCGGGATTCGGGCGGCTACGGCGGCGACGTCGTCCTGATGGTCGGGCTGAGGGCCGACAAAAAGACAGTTGTCTGCTATCGGACGCTTGAAGCCGCCGAAACGCCGGGGCTTGGCATGAAACTCACGACCTCCGAGTTCGCCGGACAGTTTGCGGGGAAGTCCGCCGCGAGTCTGCGCGTGAAGAAGGACGGGGGCGAAATTGACGCGATTACGGCGGCGACCATCACCTCCCGTGCCGTCTGCCGCGCCATCGAAAACGCGGCGAAGAAGCTGAACTGAGGGTCGGGTATGGATAGGCGACTTGCGATAGACGGTGGCGAACGGGTTCAGAAAGACCCGTTCCCGGCGTGGCCGCAGTTCGACAGGCGGACGGATAAGGCCGTGCTCGACATCCTGCACACGGGGCGCGTCAACTACTGGACGGGTTCGGTCGGGCGCGCGTTCGAATCGGCCTGGGCGAAGTGGCTTGGCGTTCGCAACGCGGTTTCCGTCACGAACGGAACCGCCGCGCTCCACGTGGCGCTGGCGGCGCTCGGAATCGGCTCGGGGGACGAGGTGATCTGCACGCCCTATTCGTTCATCGCCTCCTCGTTCTGCGCTTTGCAGGCGGGGGCGTTGCCCGTCTTCTGTGACGTGGGGACGGATCACCTGCTTGACCCGACGAAGATCGAATCGTGCATTACGCCCCGAACGAAGGCGATTGTCGTCGTGCACCTCTATGGGATGGTGGCGGATATGGACCCGATCATGCGGATTGCGCGGCGGCACAATCTCGCCGTCGTCGAGGATTGCGCCCAGTGCATCGGCGGGGTCTACAAGGGGCGCAAGGCCGGTACGATCGGTACGGTCGGGTGTTTTTCGTTCTGCCAGTCGAAGCACTTCACGACGGGTGGCGAAGGCGGCATGGTCTGTTGCAACGACGACAACCTGGCGTGGGAAGTCCGCTCGCTCCGTGACCACGGCCGCGACTTGCGGACGACGCCCGACACGCCCGACCTGCGCGACTTCCACCCCTGCGCCTACCGCCGCGTCGGCTACAACCTGCGCATGACGGAGATTCAGTCCGCCATCGGCCTCGGCGAGTTGCGCCGCTTCGACCGCTGGAATCTGCCGCGCCGGCGGAAGTTGGGCGAAGCCCTGATGAAGGGCCTTGCGGGGCATCCGCTCGTCAAGTACGCGCCGGTCGATACGCCGGAACGGCGCAACAGTTTCTGGCTCGTGCCGTTTGTCTTGCGAAAGGAACGACTGGCGGTCCCCGTCTCGCGCTTCATCCGGGCCGTCCAGGCGGAGGGCGTGGGCGCGTATGCGATTCTCTGGCCGGAGATGTACGGCGAGGGGGCGTATGTGAACCGCCGCGGATTCGGCGCACGGGACTATCCGTTCGGCGACCCCGCCAACCGTCGGATTGACTACACGCGGGTCAAATGCCCCGTGGCGCATGAAATGGCGGGTGCGACCATCGGCTTCTGGGCGCATCCGACCTATACGTTGAAGCACATTGCGGCGGACGTTCGTGCCTTCAGGAAGGTTGCCGCCGCCTACATGAAGAAAGAGGAGGAGAAGGTATGACGCTTCCCCAGAGAATTGCAATTGTCGTCAAGCGCGGCTTGGCGTTTCTTCACCCCTGCGTTTACGGGGAACTCGGCAATCACGATGCACTCGGACTTCTCGCGGCGGATCTCGAGCGCGAAATTGCCATGCTGATGCCGCAGGCGGACGCACGGAAAATCGTCGAGACGTTCGTCGCCCGTCTGCCTGAAGTCCGGAGGCTCGTCGAGACGGATGTCGTCGCCGCCTACGAGGGCGACCCGGCGGCGACGAGCCGCATGGAGGTCGTGATGGCCTATCCGGGCCTTTACGCGACGACCGTGCACAGGCTCGCGCACGAACTCTACCGCCTGAAGGTCCCCATCATCCCGCGCATCATGTCCGAACTCGCCCACTCGAAGACCGGAATCGACATCCATCCGGGCGCGACAATCGGGGAACGTTTCTTCATCGACCACGGGACGGGCGTGGTGATTGGCGAGACGACGGTCATCGGACGGAACGTGAAACTCTATCAGGGTGTGACGCTCGGTGCGCTTTCATTCGACAAGGATCCCGTGACGGGTGCGCTCGTGAAGGGCGTGAAACGCCACCCGAACGTGGAGGACGATGTCGTCATCTACGCGGGTGCGACGATTCTTGGCGGCTCGACGGTCATCGGGAAGGGGTCTGAAATCGGCGGAAACGTCTGGATTAAGGAGTCCGTGCCGCCGCACTCCCGTGTCTACAACAAGCCCCCCGCACCCGTCATTCGAACGATTGGATGATTGCCCTCTCGCAGTTTCTCGCGGTTGCCGCGATTGTCGTCGGCACGTGGAACGGGAAGTGGTTTCCGTCGGGCCGCGCCGAACACCGCGCCTCGCCAGCCGTGGAGAGCGCGACGATTGCCGCCGCCGGGCGCATGATTCGCTCGGGGCTTGCGAAGGTTGACCCGGAAGGCACGAACGACCTGATTCTCTGCTTCAACGAAATCCGCGGGCCGAAGGCCGCGAACGGACTTTGTGCGGCGATCGGACGGACGAACCTGACGGTCGCCGTCATCTCGGGCTACCGCCGCCGCGACCGCTTCGACCAGCAGCAGGATGTCATCATGACGACCCTTCCCGTGCGCAAGTCGAACTGGAGCCTTTGGCGGCGACCGAATCGCATCTTCCCGCCGCGTGGGTATGCCCATGCCGTCATTGAACTCTCGCCGGGGCGGGAGGTCGCGGTTTACGCCATTCACCTGAAGAGCAATTACGGTGCGACCTCGGAGGCGATTCGCCGCGAAAACCGTCTCAAGCGGACGTATCCGGTCGAACAGTTGATTGCGCAGGAACGGAAGACCCCGTTCGTCATCGTCGCCGGCGACTTCAATGCGGACTGCTGGCGGAAGGAGTTCGCGGAGGAGACGATCTTCAGGGATTTCGCCGCAGCCGGATACGAGAATCCACTGTCGCGTCTGCCGAAGTCGGAGCGCACGACCTATCCGAACCGATCGTTTGGCGGCAGTACGCTCGACTATGTCATGGTTCGCGGACTGAGAGTCGTCGCGAACCCCGTCATTGAACCGGGCGGGTCGATTTCCGATCATCACGCTGTTTTCGTGCTGTGCGAGTGAGGCTTTGCGCGGCGTTTTCCAGTTTGGAGCGCAGGGGTTTATCCATTTTCGGCGCGGTGCTCTCTATGTACTAAGGAGTACGGGAAAGCCCGCGTCTGGCCTCCTCAGGGAGCGCGGCGAAATCCCTCAGGGAGCGTTG
>CAVAHB010000081.1:3699-23263 GCA_963588415.1 Faecalibacterium sp. CAG:74 | reverse complement strand
GCCTGACCTCCCTCCGATGGCAAGTTCAGTGTGTTTAGTGCCGCCGAAGGCCGTTTTTCCTCTTCGGTCTCCATGGACTTCTTTCCGTTTTTGCTGACCCGTTAGATATTACCATTGACAGACACCCCCTTGACACGCCATGTTTTAAATTGATATACTAAACACGTGTTTAAGCCAAGGAAGGCACGTGACATGGACAAGACGAAGGAAAACATCATCGCGGCGGCAACGGAACTCTTCGCGGAGAAGGGCTTCGGCGGCGTGACGACACGCGAAATCTGCCGTGCGGCGGGCGTGAACGGTGCGCTCGTGAACTACCACTTCCGCTCGAAGGAGGGTCTTTACCGCGAATGCCTGACGCGGGTCTTCCGCCGTGCGGACGGCCATTCGATCGCCCAATTGTCGAAAGGCGTGAAGGATGCGGACGGTTGGCGGGCGGCCCTGCGCGAGTGGATTACGCGCTTCTCGGTTGCCATGCACGCGACGAAGGGCGGGCAGGCGATAACCTCCCGCCTCTACGGACGCGAAACCCACCGTCCCTCCGGGATGCACGAGTTCATCAAGTCGGAGTTCTTCCAGCCGATTTACGACTGCCTCTTCTCGCTGATCCGTATGGCGGGGAAGGGCGAGACGGAATCGCGCAAGTGGGTGATCTCAATCTGGTCTCAGCTGTCGGCGGTGGCGTTCGTGGACGAGTCGTGGCAGGTGCTGTTCCGTCCGAAGCGGTCGACGCCCGCGTCGTGGGGACGTGCTTTCGCGGACTTCGTGTGCGAGCGTGTCTTCGCGGAACTTTCCTACGCGGGGAAGGGGGGCGACGAATGAAGTCCGTCCTCTGGCCGATTCTCCTTGCGTCCGCCGTCGCCGGGTGCGCGAATCCGGGGCGCGAGGAGCGCGAGGCGGCGAGCGCGGCGTTTCGGGCGAAACTCGTCGCCGAGACCGACGAATGGCTCGCGTCGAATCCGCCGCCCTACAGTCTCGGACAGGTCGTCGGGCTTGCGCGCGAGCGGACGCTCAAGCTGACCGAACGGGAACTTGCGGCGCAACTCGCCCGCATCGACCGTGCGACGGCGTTCTCGGTGTTTCTGCCGAACCTCGAAATGTCGCTCGGACGCGAGGTCTTCCACGGCAAGGCCGACCTGCCGGCTCTCTCGCCCGTCGCGTTCAGGGGCAATCGCATCTGGGCCGACCAGCAGTCGATGCTGCTCACGCAACCCGTCTTCACGCCTGCCGCATGGGTGATGTTCGCCGAGACGGCCTACGGGGTGCGCATCGGCGACATCGTCCGCGAACGGGCGGGGGAGGTGCTCGACGCGCAGATCGCCGCGCTCTTCTACCGCGCCGTCGTCGCCGAGCGGATGGTCGAAACCTACCGGCTTCGGGTGGCTGGCGGCGAGGCGCTGACGAATCGCGTGGGGCGGCTCGCGGATGAGGGGTATGCGCTCGCGGGCGACAGGGCGCGGGCGGTCGCACGGCTCGCCGGCGACGAACTGAACCTGCGGGAGGCGGAAGACCGACGCGAGGACGCACGGATGAAACTCTGCGAAGTCGTGCGGTTCTGGCCGTTCGCGGCAAAGGGGACGAATCTCTTCGACGGTGCGAGTCTGCTCGCCGTGCGGAGCGGCGCGTTCGATGCGCTCGCCGTTGAGGAGTGCGCGTGGCGGGGGCTGCTCTCGCGCAAGGATCTTTACGCGGGCGACCAGACGGTCGAACTCCGCAAGGCGCAGGTCGTCGAGGCGCTGGCGAACTTCCTGCCGAACGTCGTCCTCGGCGGCGGCGGACTGAACGAGGGGCTCGCGGGCGCGGCGGTGCGCGGCTGGGGCGGCGGACTCGTCGCGGCGTGGTCCGCGTTCGAGGGCTTCCGTACGGTGCAGGAGTATCGCGCCGCGCGGGCGAAGCGCGAGGCCGAGTTCAAATTGCAGGAAGACCGCATGCTGGCGGTCGTGACGGCGGTCGCCGAGGCGCACCGCAGCTACCGGCGGTGCGCGGCGCAGCGGCTCGCCGCGGCGCGGGCGAAGGAGGCCGCCGAGACCGACTTCGCCGAAACGGAGCGACGCTTCGACGAGGGCGAGGAGACGTTGTCGACCGTGCTCGACAAACTCGCCGCGAAGGACGCGGCGGCGGTTCAGTTCATCGCGGCGGAATACTCGTCCGCCTTGGCGGAAGTCGCCCTTCGGCAGGCGATGGGCATCGGAATCTTTGAGGAGGTCAAACGATGAGGAAGTCGGTTCTCGTTTCGGTCGGTGCGCTCGCGCTCGCGTTCGCAGCCGGGTGCGAAAGGAAGGTCGGGGACGCGCCGGAGGTGCGTCCGCTCGTGAAGGTCGGGTCCGTCATGCGGAACGTCGCGTTCGCGGATTCGCTCCGCGTGCAGGGGACGGTGCGGACGAAGAACTCGGCGACGGTCTCGGCGCGGATGCCGGGCGCGATTGACGAGATTCTCGTGGAGGAGGGCGCGGCGGTGAAGAAGGGCGACGCGCTCTTCCGCGTCGATCGGGTGAACCTCGCGAACGCCGTCCGCGCGGCGGAGGACGACCGGCGGCTCGCGCAGGCGAAACTCGCGCAAGCCGTCGTGCAGGACGAAAAGGCGAGGCTGGACGCGGCGCGGATGAAGCGGCTTCTCGACGCGAAGGCCGTCACGAAAGACCTGTGGGAGCGGGCGGACGTGGCGGCGAAGACGGCGGCCGCCGCGCTCGACGCGGCGCGGGCGACCGTGACGAAAGCGGATACCGCGCTTTCCGTCGCACGCAAGAACCTCGCCGACTCCGAAGTCCGCGCACCGTTCGACGGCGTGATTACGCGCAAATACAAGGACGAGGGCGACTACGTCGGGCCGGGTGCGCCGGTTTTCGCGATGGACGACCCGAACGTCTACGAACTGAGCCTCTCGCTGAACGCCGAACGCTATGCGAAGGTTGTGGAAGGGGAGACGGAAATCGTCCTGCCCGGCACGAACGGCGCGGTGAAGGTCTGCTACAAGTCGCCGCGTGTGAATCCGGCGACGCGCACGTTCGAGATTCGCGCGGCGATCGCGAAAACCGCCGCGCTCGCGCCCGGTATGATCGCGGACTGCGAAGTCGTCTTCGCACGGCGGCGGGCGCAGGCCGTGCCGGCGACGGCCGTCGCCCTTCGCGGCGGAACGGATGCGCTCTTCAAGGTCGTCGGCGGAACGGTTGAGAGGGTTCCCGTCGTGGCGGGGCTGACGAACGGCGACCTTCGCGAAATCCGCTCGCCGGCGCTCGCCGACGGCGACGAGATCATCCTCGAGGGGATGCTGCTCGTGAACGAGGGCGACGAAGTGAGGACGAGCCATGTTTCTGAGTGACACGGCCATCAGGCGGCCGGTGCTGACGCTGGTCGCGCTCATCATGCTGATGATGTTCGGCTTCCTCGCCGTGAGGACGGTCGGGGTGGACATCGTGCCGAACGTCACGATTCCCTACGTCTCGGTGACGGTGGTCTATCCGGGTGCGTCGCCGGAGGAAATCGAGACTTCGGTCGCAAAGCCGATCGAGGATGCGGTCGTTCAGGTGGACGGACTGAAGCACGTCACCTCGACGTGCGCGAACAATTTCTGCCAGATCATGCTCGAGTTCGCCCTTGACCGCAGTCAGGACGTGGCGGCCTCGGACGTGCGCGAGAAGATCGGCGCAATCGAGGGCGATTTGCCGTCCGGCGCGGAGAAGCCGCAGATCCTGAAGTTCGATATGAACGCCATCCCCGTGGTGACGGTTGCCCTCACGGGTGACCGCCCGACGGACGAACTCTACGACTACGCCGACCAGCGGCTCGCCGACCGCTTTTCGACTGTGGCGGGCGTGGCAAGCGTCGAGTTGATTGGCGGGGAGGAACGCGAGGTCGTCGTCTCGGTCAACCGTGGGAAACTCGCCGCCGCCGGGCTGACGCTCGCCGAAGTCGTGGAGAAGGTCGGCAAAGGCAACCTCAAGGTGCCTTCCGGCCAGATTTCGGACGGCTCGCGCGAAGTCTCGCTTACCTTCGACGCGGAGGCGGACGCGCCTTCCGCCCTCGGCGACATCGAACTCGGCACGCCGCGCGGCGACCGCGTCTACCTGCGCGACGTGGCGACGTTCGCGTTCGGCACGAAGCGGGCGGAGTCGCTCGCGTTCTGCGACGGCCGCCCCGCCGTCATCCTCAAGATCACCAAGCGTGGTGAGGCGAACGCGGCGAAGACGGTGGACGGAATCCGAGCGGCGTTCGACCTTGCGCGGGAAAACCTGCCCGGCGGCATGCGGCTCGACTGGGTGCGGGACGACGGGGCGTATGTCCACGCGACGGTTGACGGCGGCGTGAGTTCAATCTGGCAGGGCGTTCTGCTGACGGGGCTCGTGCTCCTCCTCTTCCTCGCCGACTGGCGCACGGCCCTGACGGCGTTCGTTTCGATTCCGATCACCATCGTCATCTCGCTCGTCGCGTTCGCGGCGTTCGGCTACACGGCGAACGTCATCACGATGAACGCCGTCGGCATTTCCGTCGGCATCCTCGTGGCGAACTCAATCGTCGTGCTGGAGAACATTGCGGCGAAACCCGGCGACGTGGCGAAGGCGACGGACGAAATCGCGCTCGCCGTGGCGGCAAGTGCGCTGACGAACGTCGTCGTCTTTCTGCCGATCGCCACGATGAAGACGATGGCGGGGCGGTTCTTCGTGCCGTTTGCCGTCGTCGTGACGGCCTCGACGTTCGCCTCGCTGCTCGTTTCGTTCACGCTCACCCCTATGATGGCGAAGGCGCTCGGAGGAAAGGGGGAGGGCGCGAACCGCCTTCTGGCGCGGATCTTCGCCCCATGGAATGCCTGTTATGCCGCGCTGGCGCGTGGCTACGAAGTTTCGCTCGCGGCGGTTTTGCGCCGTCCGAAAACGTGGCTTCTCGTCTTCTCAGCCCTGACGGTCGCCGGCTTCGCGCTTCTCGCCCCTCACGTGAAGAGTGACTTCGTGCCGACGATGGACAAGGGCGAACTCTCGGTGAAGCTGGAGTTCGCGGCGGACGCAAATCTCGAACGCACCGCCGCGCGGACGTGCGCCATCGCCGCGAAACTGGAAAGGCTGACGGGTTCGGACGGGCGTCTCTTCGTGACCCACCGCGTCATTTCCGTCGGCAGGACGCAGGGCGTACTCGGACAGGTCGGGCGCGGCAGTTACCTCGCCGAAATCAATTTCGTCCTCACCCCCATGACCGAACGCCCCGACACGATCGACGACATCGCGAACGGGATGCGAAAGGCCCTGGAGAGCGAGCCGGACGTGATTGCATCCGTCATGGTTCCGGCAGTCATCGGCGGCGCTTCGCAGTCGATGCAGCTCAAGATTCTCGGCGACGACATGGCGAAGTTGGACGAACTCGGTCTCGACACGGCGCGGAAGCTGAAGGCGGACGCCTCCGCCTCGGACGTTTCGCACAACGTGCGCCCGGGCCGTCCCGAACTGCGGATTCATCCGAACCGGGCGGTGCTGAACGACCTCGGCCTTACGCCCAGTCTGCTGGGACTCAACCTCCGCGCCGCCGTCGCCGGCCTCACCCCGGCGACGTTCACGCAGGGCGACCGCTCCTACGACATTCGCGTGCGCTACGCGCAGAAGGACGGCATCGGGCAGGTCGAGGAACTGAACTTCCCCGGGCCGGAGGGTCGTCCGTTCGTACTCGGCGCGGTCGCGGCGGTTGAGCGGACGATGCAGCCCGTGCAGATCGTGCGCGGCGAAAAGCGGCGGTCGGCCATCGTCTACGCGAACAACGCGCCCGGCCACGGCCTCGGCGAGACGATTGACGCGGCGACGGCGGCCGTGCGGGAAAAACTGCCGCGAGGCTATTCGACGCTTCTTGGCGGTATGGCGGAATACATGGCCGAGGCGTTCGAGGAGTTCGGTCTCGTGACGGTTGTCGCGATTGCGCTCACCTACCTTCTGCTCGCGGCGATTCTCGAGTCGTGGGCGCTGCCGTTCGTGATCCTCTTCACGATCCCGTTCAGTTATCTCGGCATCTTTGCGGCGATTGCGCTGACGGGAACGACGCTTTCGATTTTCGGACTGCTCGCGGGCATCATGCTCGTCGGCGTGGTGGTGAACGCGGCGATTCTGCTGATCGACGAGTGGCGGCGCACGGGCGACGTCGCACTCGCGGCGAAGGCGAAGTTCCGTCCGATTCTGATGAGCTGCGCGGCGGCTCTCTTCGGCATGCTGCCGATGGCACTCGGCGGCGGACTCGGCTGCGAACTGCGCCAGTCGATGGGCATCGGCTCGGTCGGCGGCATCCTCGTCTCGTCGCTTGTCTCGCTCTACTTCATCCCAGCCCTCTGCAAAGTCCGTCGCAGACCATAAAGTTCGTTCAAAATGATCGACTATTCAGTCGTGACGTAAACGCGGATTGCCCCCAGACAGACCTACTTGCCGCTGGCGATGGCGTGTGAGAGGACGGCGAGGGACTGGGCGAGGTCCACGTTCTGCACGGTCACGCCGTACGGCACAGAGAGCTGGATGGAGGAAAAGTTCCAGATTCCCCTGATGCCGGCCGCGACAAGCGCGTCGGCGCATTCCTGCGCGGCAGTACTGGGGACGGTAAGAATGCCGATTTTGATGCGGAGTTGTTGGATGATGCGGGCGAGATCCTCCATCGGGCGGATCTTCACACCATGGATTGTTTCGCCGACGAGCAGGTCGTCCGCGTCAAATGCGGCGGTAATCGAGAGATTCTGTTCTTCGAAGCCCGAGTAGCCGAGAAGGGCGCAGCCGAGCGAACCTGCGCCGACGAGCGCCGCGTCCGTCGCACTATCCCACCCGAGGGCGCGGTTGATGGCTTCGCTGAGGGCCTTTGCCGGGTAGCCGCGCCGCGGACGGCCCGGCACGCCCGCCATGGCGAGGTCCTTACGGGCGAGCACGGGGTCCAGCCCCAGTTCCTCGGCGAGTACGGCGCTAGAGATGTGCAGTTCGCCGCCAGCCATCTTCGACTTGATGGCACGCAGATAGACCGGATACCGGCGAATCGTCGGCAACGGCAGGGGGGTCGGACGCTGTTCCTTCTTCATGGGCGGGGATTATACCACAAAGTCCGAAGTCATGCGTGGCTTTCATTTTGCTCGCCCGCAAGACAGAGAAAATACCCCCTTGAACTAATGGGCGAAAATCGGGTATAATATATGCTCATTTCGTAAACATAAGGAGCAGCAAGAAGAAATGGCAAAGCGTGACATCCCGCTCGAAAGAGTGCGTAACTTCGGCATTATGGCCCACATCGACGGCGGCAAGACGACGACGTCGGAGCGCATCCTCTATTATTCGGGCAAAAACTACAAAATCGGCGAAGTGCACGATGGCGCGGCGACGATGGACTTCATGGTTCAGGAACAGGAGCGCGGCATTACGATTCAGTCCGCCGCGACGTGCGTGATGTGGGGGCAGTACCGCCTCTCGCTGATTGACACTCCCGGACACGTGGACTTCACGGCGGAGGTGGAGCGTTCGCTCCGCGTTCTCGATGGTGCGGTCGCGCTCTACTGCGCGGTCGGCGGCGTTCAGCCCCAGTCCGAGCAGGTGTGGCGTCAGTCCGAGAAGTACAAGGTGCCGAAGATTGCGTTCGTTAACAAGATGGACCGCGTCGGCGCGAACTTCTACAGCGTCATGGATCAGATGCGCGAGCAGCTTCACGCGAATCCCGTGCCGATGGTGATTCCGATTGGCGCGGCGGAAAGTTTTGAGGGTATCATAGACCTCATTTCGATGAAGGCGCTCTACTACGACATGAAGAGCCTCGGCAAGACGATCATCGAGAAGGAGATTCCCGAGGAGCTGAAGGCGAAAGCCGAGGAATACCGTCAGAAGATGGTCGAAGCCGCCGCCGAGCAGGATGACGCACTGATGGAGAAGTTCTTCGCGGGCGAGGAACTCACGAACGAGGAAATCAAGAAGGCGATCCGCAAGGGTTGTCTCGCGCGTACGATTACTCCGGCGTTCTGCGGTTCGGCGTTCAAGGACAAGGGCGTTCAGCAGCTTCTCGACGGCGTGTGCGACTACCTTCCCTCGCCGCTCGATGCGGGTCCCGCCGTTTCGCAGGACAATCCCGAGGAGACCCGTCCGGTTAGCGATGACGCGCCGTTCTGCGGCCTTGCGTTCAAGATCATGTCCGACAAGAACATGGGCAAAATCACCTTCGTCCGCGTCTATTCGGGCATCATGAAACTCGGTGCGGAGCTTCTCGATTCGACGATTAACCAGGAACAGCGCATTTCGCGTCTTTTCCGGATGCACGCGAACAAGCACGAGCCTCTCGAAGAGGCGCGTGCGGGCGACATCGTGGCGTGCGTCGGTCTCACTCAGACCCGCACGGGCGACACCCTGTGCGATCCTGAGCACCCGATTACGCTTGAGTCGATCGACTTCCCGGCGCCGGTCATTTCGGTTGCCGTCAAGCCGAAGTCGCGCGGCGACAACGAGAAACTCGGCGTGGCACTCCACGCGCTTGCGATGGAAGACCCGACCTTTGTGGTCAGTTTCGACCAGGAGACCTCGGAGACGATCATCGCCGGCATGGGCGAACTCTACCTCGAAGTCATCGTCGACCGTCTGAAACGTGAGTTCAACGTCGATTGCGACGTGGGTGCGCCGCAGGTTGCCTATCGCGAGACGATCACGCAGAAGGTCGAGAACGAATACAAGCACGTCAAGCAGTCCGGCGGTCGCGGTCAGTATGCGCACGTCTGCCTGCGCCTCGAACCGCAGGAGCCTGGCAAGGGCTTTGAGTTCGTCAACGAGGTCAAGGGCGGCGTGATTCCGACGGAATACATCCCGGCGGTCGAGAAGGGCGTGAAGAAGGCTCTTGAATCTGGCCCCGTCGGGGGCTTCCCTGTCGTGGATGTCAAGGCGACGGTCTACTTCGGCTCGTATCATGAGGTCGATTCGAACGAATTCGCGTTCATCGAGTGCGCACGCCAGTGCTTCAAGCAGGCCTTCATGAAGGCGAAACCGCAACTTCTCGAGCCGATGATGGATGTCGAGGTCGCAGTTCCCGATACCTACATGGGCGCGGCGAACGGCTCGATCAACCAGCGTCGCGGACGCGTCGAGGGTATGGAAGACCGCGCCGGCGTGAAACTCATCAAGGCGACCGTCCCGCTCGGGGAGATGTTCGGCTACTCGAACGCAATCCGTACGGTCACGCAGGGTCGCGGCACCTTCACGATGATCTTTAAGCAATACGAGGCCGTGCCGAAGGCAATTGCCGAGCAGGTCATTGCCAAGCGCATCAAGGAAGGCAAGGTTCGTCCGCAGTCCGCCGACTAAGGTGGCGTGGACGGAAAAGAAGAGGACGGCGGGCCATTCGGTCCGCCGTTTTCTTTGAGAACGATGACGAACGGCGAGATGAAGGCTTTGATTCGCGGCGAAATGCGCCGCCGTCGGAAGGCGGTGGACGCGGTGGCGCGACAAATTGCCGCGCACGAGGTTGGTGAGGCGCTTCTGCGTCGGGGGGATGTGCGCCGTGCAATTGAAACTGCCGTTCCAATTGCCGTCTATCTTGCCGCGCCGCAGGAAATCGACCTGTCAGGTTTTGTTGCTGCGGTTATCGCACGGGGCGGACGCATCGTCGCACCGCGCTGGAATGGCGTCACCTACGACCTTGTCGAAGTCACGGGACTTGGCGCGGCGGATTTGGCAATCGGGCCGATGAATGTTCGCGAACCGAAGCCCGATGCGCCGCGTTGTGCGCCACACTCCGTTGGCGTGTGGCTGATTCCGGGGCTGGCCTTCACGGCGGATGGGGCTCGGCTCGGCTACGGTGGTGGCTGGTATGACCGTCTTCTCGCCGCAGTTGCGTCGAACGTGCCGAAGATTGGCATTGCATACGACTTTCAGGTTGTTGCCGATTTGCCGTCGGAGGCACACGACGTCCGACTGACGGAAATCATGACGGCGAAGGGGATGGAAGATGCGAACGATTGAAATCTGTGGCATTCAGGCGGAAGTTGCCGAGACGTTTGCCCAGCGGGCGAAGGGCCTGATTGGACGGCGCGGGCTTCCCGTCGGGCGCGGCCTCCTGATTCCGAGGTGCAACTGTATTCACACATTCTTCATGAGTTTCCCGATTGACGCGACGTTCCTCGACCGTGAGAACCGTGTCGTCCGAATCGTCCGCAACATTCGTCCTTGGCGACTTTGGGTTTGGGGTGGCTGGCGGGCTGTGAAGGTGTTGGAGGTGTCAGCGAAGGAAGTCAAGGATCCTTAGGGGAGCGCGGGCGTTCTTGCCCAAAACTGCTGCGACGATTTCGTGGCAAACCAAGCGCTGACGGAAAAAGGGTAAACTCCAGACCCCCAGTTGACAGGCGAGCGGAGATTTTGGTATCATTCCCAGCGTTGAAAGATGAGATGAGGTAAGTCTGGTGAAACTGATGCGGCAGATTGGGTGCGCTGAAGCACCGTCCGAACGGACGCAGAAGTGCGTTTCGCCGCATCTTCTTGCCCCTCTTTTTTCCCCCAATACCCCCCCCCCCCCCCCCAGGCGTAGGCGCATTTGAGACTCGAACGGGCCGTGAGGCGTCCCCGTCTGCGGCGTGCCGTGACGGGGCGGCGCGGCGTTTGCTTTCCTCGCTTTCCAAACGCAAACCAACAACAAGTCAAACAGGAGTGAGAAAATGATGAAACTCGTGATGCAGTCGCTCGGAATTGCGGCAATTGCCGTGCAGTTCGCCTTTCCCGTCTATGCGGCGGAGTGGCACGTTCGCACGAATCAGGAACTGACGAACGCCTTCGTCCAAGCTCAGGCGAACGATACGATCACGATTCACAAGGGCGTCTACAACCTCACGACGGAGGAGATGACGTTCCGCTACGAGACGGACGCGAACGGAACGCTCCACGCCACGGACGGCACCTGTCTCTATTCCCGCGCCGACAACCTGACCGTGCAGGGCGACCCCGACGTCGTGCGCGAGGAAATCGTCCTGAGCGGACTCGGGGCGAATGCCGCAACGCAGGACGGACAACATTCGATTCTGCGGCTTGACGGCGCGAACGTCACCGTCAGGCACCTGACGTTCTACAAGGGCCGCGCCAATTCCGACTACATCGTCTGGCGGAACGGTCTTCAGCAGAACACGGACAAGTGGGTCTTTCGGCGCGGCGGCGGAGTCTCCCTGAAGAACGATGCCGTCGTCGAGGACTGTACGTTCAACTCGTGCTACGCCGGGCAGGGCGCGTGCGTCTACGGCGGGTTGCGCCTGTCGAACTGCGCGTTCAAGAACAGCAACGCGGTTAGCCGCAACAACGGGTGTGCGGTTGCGGACGCGAAGGGCGTCTACGATTCTCACTTCGAGGGGAACATGCGGGGAGCGTTGCGCGGGTGTTCCGTGGCGGCATCCAACTGCACGTTCACGGCCAACGACAACTATCTGGGAACGGGTCTCATCTGGTATCACACGGGGGCGCTCGTGGACTGCGCCTTCACGAACAACGCGACGACTTGCCTTTACCTTCAAGGCGTGAAGTATATGCCGGCCGAAATCACGCGCTGCACGTTCAGCGGGAATTCGGCGGCGGGCATCGGCGGAACGGTGACCAACACGACGCCGGTTCGGAACTGCACGTTCGTCGGTAACACCGGCCCGATTATCGAAAACTGCCCGACCGTCGAGGACTCGACGTTCCTCGGCAACGGGAAGACGATCACCGGTTCGACGGATTCGACCGTCACCGCCATTCGCAACTGCGGGTTCAAACGGTGCATCTTCAAGGGGCTTTCGCTTCACTGGGCGTACGGCTTCGAGAATGTGCATCGGATGGAGAACTGTCTCATCACCGAATCGGTGCAATGGGGGACTGGTGCGCTCTTCGCGCATACGGACGGACTGGACGCGACCTACCTCAACTGCACGGTCGTGACCAACGGCCCCCTGAACACGATGTATGCCAATACGATGAAGGCCGGCACGGTGACGTTCCGCAACTCGCTCTTCTGGATGAACAAGGTCGGCGGACAATACTGGAACAGGTACGATTTCTGGGAATCGTCGGCGGACGAACTCGCGCAGCTGAAGATGGACTACTGCGTTTTCAGTGCGGCCGACGAGTCCCACACGATGATTGACGTGGCGGGCGAACATTCGACGAACCTGACCTATCACGACCCGAAGCTCAAGATCACCGCCAAGTCGGACGAAATACACGGCGATCCGTATGCGCTTTACCGCAAGAGTCCCTATGTCGATGCCGGGGACGACGGCGACTGGACGGCGGACGACAGGGATCTGGCGGGCAATCCGCGCCTCAACGGCACGGTCGATCTCGGTTGCTACGAGAACTGGGACCGTGCGCCTGGACTCTTCATCAGGTTCCGTTGATGGTCTCGCTTGCGACAGTACTTCTGGCGACGGCGACGGCGTTCCACACCGTCGTCGAAACGCCGCGCGGCTGGGCGGTTCGCGCCGGCGACGGGCGGCTGTGGCGCGCGAGGGGAATCGAGAAGGCCAACGGCTACAAGGCCGGTAGTTCCGACCCGAACTGGTGCAGGCAGACGGCCGAACGCCTCTCCGCCTGGGGCTTCAACATGCTGGGCACGGCCTGCGATTCCCGGATCAACGCCGACGGACGCTTCGCGACGACGGAGATGATTGCCCTGTCGTCGTGGATGCGCGACTGCGGCCCCGACTACCTCATTGCGGTCGATCCCGCCTCGCCCTGCGGCCCCGTTCCGAACGTCTTTCATCCCGACTTCCCGTCCGTCTGCAATCGTGCGGCGAAAGCGAGCTGTGAGAAGCGGCGCGGCGACGCGAACTTCCTCGGCTACTATCTCGACAACGAACTCAACTGGTGGGGCTGCGGCAACTGGTGGTCGTGCGGGCTGATGGATGCCGCGCTCGAGAAACTTCCGCCCGGACATTCCGCACGCACGGCGGCGGAACGCCTGCTGGCGAAAGTGCCGTCCGTGCGCGTTCCCGACAGGGCGACCGCCCGCCGCCTCTACACGCGGTACGTGGCGGAAAAATACTTCGCCACAATCGTCGCGGCAATCCGCAAATACGATCCCGACCATCTGATTCTCGGCTGTCGCTTCGCGGGCATCGCGGGCGCACCCGACGAGGTGTGGGAGGTCTGCGGGCGGCGGTGCGACGTCGTATCCCTCAACTGCTACCCGAACGCCGACCTGAAGCGCCGCGAGCTCTTTCTCGGCGTCGCTGCGCCAATCCTGCCGCCCGGCTACGCGGCGACGGAAGCTTGGACGCCCGTGCCGCTCGACGTGATGCTGGCGCGGCGGTTCGCCGTTGCGAAGAAGCCGCTCCTCATCACCGAATGGAGTTTTCGCGCCGGCGACGTGGGCCGTCCCCGTGCGGAATCGAACGGCCAGCAACTGGCGACGCAACGGGAACGAGCCGCCGCCGTTTCGCTCTTCCTTGAAAAGGTTGACGCACTTCCTTATGTGATCGGGCACGAGTATTACATGTGGTGCGACGAACGCTTCGTGGCGGCGGACGGCGGAACGCACGAGACGCTCAACTGGGGGCTCGTCTCGTTGGAAAACACGCCGCACGAGGCCGTTACGGCGGCGTTTCGTGCGGCGAAGTCGCGCTTCGGATTTCCGCGTCTCGAACGTGAGGGAAAGGGGTGGGCGCTTTTCGACGCGGCGGATCGTCCGTGGAAGATAATGGCAATCGAGAAGGCGAACGGGCTCGGCCCGGTCTGCGAAGCGCGCGGTGGAATCCACCCGTATGCCGAAAACCTCAGGGCGGCGGGCGTCACCGCCGAAACATGGCTGAACCGGACGGCCGAGCGGTTGCGCGACTGGGGCTTCAACACGCTTGGCACGAGTTGTGACGACGGGCTCAAGGCCAGGGGCTTCGCCTACACCGACATGCTGGCATTCGGAATGCGGCTGGCGACTTCAGACGATTCGGCGCAATACGTCAGACCCTGGCGCGGACGCTGCGTCGAGCAGTTGCCGAACGTCTTCCATCCGAAGTTCGCCGAAGTCTGCGACGAGGTCGCCCGAAAGGCGGCGGCGAAGCACCGTAGCGCGGCGAACTTCATCGGCTACTATCTCGACAACGAACTCAACTGGTGGGGCGAGGGCGACTGGCACCGGTGCGGGTTGCTCGACTGGGTTCTGAAAAACCTGCCGCCCGAACACGGTGCCTACGCCGCCGGAATGCAGGTTCTTGAACGGAACGGATACGCGACCGCCGCAGAATATCTCTCGCAAAAGGAGAAGAGGCGCGATCCAGTCCGCCGCGAGTACACGCGCATTTTCGCCGAGACGTATTTCAGGACGGCGGCTGAAGCAATTCGGAAATACGACCCCGACCACCTGATTCTCGGCTGCCGTTTCGCGGGCGTTCAGGGTGCGCCCGAGGAAGTCTGGCGGGCGGCGGGGCGGTGGTGCGACGTCGTCTCGTTCAACTGCTATCCGTCATATGACGCCGCGAAGGACGCACTGACCGTGCAGTTGCACGAGCGGAAGTTGGACGCGGCGGCGGGTGCGTTCCGTACGGTCGATGCCGACGCGACGTTCGCGCGTCTCGCCGCCATCGCCGACCGCCCGCTGTTCGTGACGGAATGGAGTTTCATCGGAAAGGATGCGGGGCTTCCGTGTACGACGGGATGCGGCCAGCGGCTGGCGACGCAGGGCGAGCGGGCGGCGGCGGTCTCGAAGTTCCTCGGTCTCATCGGGGAGAGTCCGCATCTGCTGGGCGGCGCCTGGTTCATGTGGACGGACGATCCGCCGCAGGGTGTGACGCACGCCTCGCCCGAAGACTGCAACTACGGTCTTGTCAACGACAGGGACGAGCCCTATCGTGAGGTGACGGAGGCGTTCCTCCGCGCCGCGCACAAGTTCGGTCAACGACACAACAAGGAGAAGAGGAAATGAGACGACGCGAATTCATCGGCAATGCTGCCGCCCTGGCGGGCATCTGCACGGTTCGGGGGGCTTTTGCCGCGCTGCGGCCTTCGCCGCTCCGGGCGCGGTTCGGCGTCCTGAGCGACGTCCATGTCACGACGGACGCGGGGTCGTGCAAGGAATTCGAGCACGCCCTGCGGTATTTCGATGAAATGAAGTGCGACGGCGTTCTGCTGTGCGGCGACATCGCCGACTACGGACTGACGGACGAACTGAAGGCCGTCGGCGACACGTGGTTCAAGGTCTTTCCGGGCGGACGGCGTTCGGACGGTCGGCCGATCGCCCAGCTCTTCCACTACGGCGACCACGACATGGGCGGCTACATGCATACGCGGGTGGCGGAACGAAACCATCCGGAAAAGGTCATTCCCCTCACGGATCCTGCGGCGGCGTGGGAAGCGGCGTTCCGCGAGAAGTGGAGTCCGATTCAGGTCAAGACCGTGAAGGGCTACACTTTCATCCTCGCGCACCACCCGAAGCACACGAAGGAGACGGCCTACGGACAGCGGATTCCCGGCGTGGCCGAGGCCTTGGCGAAACACGCGCCGAAGGACGGCCGTCCATTTTTCTTCAGCCAGCACCGTATCGTGAAGAATACGGCCGGCGGCCCGTGGGCGTGGGGGCAGGAGGACGGCGAATCGCGCGCGGCGCTCAACGCCTATCCGAACGCCATCGCGTTCTGCGGGAACGGCCATTTCGAGTTGCAGGACGAGCGGTCGATCTGGCAGGGCGAGTTCACGGCGGTCGAAGTGCCGTCGCTGCGCTATCTCTCCATCCGGGCGGGACGCGAAAACAGTCGGGGCGGCGACGACAGTCCGTCGAAGATGATGAACATGGTCAACACGGGCGGCGGAAAGCAGGGAATGATGATGGAAGTCTATGACGACCGCATCGTGCTCTTCCGCCGCGACTTCATCAACGACTGCGAAGTCGCCGCGCCGTGGGAGATACCGCTGCCGTTCGGGCGCGGCGAAAAACCGTACGACCCGGAACTCCGCGCCAAACGCGAGATTGCACCCCAGTTTGACGCGGACGCGAAGGTCACGGTCAAGCGGCGCACGGCCAAAGACCGGGCGGGCGTCGAACACAAGGATGCCTACGACGTCTCCTTCCCGCCCGTCCACTCGTCGCCAGAACATCCGCGTGCGTTCGACTACGAGGTCACGGCCGAGGGCGTTCAGGCCGACGTCGTGCGCATTCTGAAGCAGAAGCGCGTCTTTTCCTACTACGGACATTTCCCCGAAAGCCTCGACGTGCGCCCCGTCGCCTGCGTGTTCTCGCGGGAGGAACTCTCCGCCGCGGCGCGCATACGGTTCCGCGTCCGTCCCTGCGGGTGCTTTGGCGCGAAGGGACGCGAAATCGTCAGCCCGTTTGTGGTATAATACGGGGGTGTTGCTTGAAATCGAGGATCTGAACGTCTCCTTCCGGAATGACGAGGGGGAAGTGACGGACGCGGCGATTGACGTGAACCTGACGCTCAATCGCGGCGAGATACTTGGCATTGTCGGGGAATCCGGCAGTGGCAAGAGTTCCGTCGCGATGAGCGTGGCGCGGCTCTTGCCGAGTCCGCCGGCCTTTTATCCGAGGGGGCGGATCCTGTTGGACGGAGTGGACACGCTGACGATGCCGCTTGGGAGTCTGCGGGTCTTGCGCGGCAAGAAGATAGGCGTCATCTTTCAGGACCCCGTCGGCTCGCTTTCGCCCCTGCACCGCATCGGCGACCAGCTCGTCGAGACGGTGCGGTTGCACGAACGAATCTCGCGGAGGAAGGCGGCTGAACTCGCCCTCGAATGGCTCGGGAAGGTCGGGATACCCGACCCCGCAATCCGTGCGCGGGCCTATCCGCACGAACTCTCGGGCGGCATGCAGCAGCGCGTGATGATTGCGATGGCCCTCATGCTCGACCCCGACCTTGTGATTGCGGACGAGCCGACGACGGCGCTGGATGTCACGGTTCAGGCGCAGGTTTTGCGCTTGATGCGCCGTCTGCACCGTGCGAATTCGGGCGTTCTGCTCATCACGCACGACCTTGGGGTCGTCTCGCAGATGGCGACGAAGATTGCCGTGATGAAGTCTGGGCGCGTGGTGGAGACTTCGGATGACCCCGCCGCGTTCTTCGCCCGTCCGATTCATCCGTATTCGCGGAAACTGATTGACGAAGCGCGGCGAATGGAGTTCAAATGAAGAGGATTGGTATTATCGGGGCCGGGAGGTTCGGGATGTCGCTGGCGGAGTCGCTGGCGAACGCGGGAACGGAAGTTCTGCTCATTGACCGTAACCGCCCGGCGATGCAGAGCGCGAGCGAGTTCGCGACGGCCCTGCAGGGTGACGCGACCCAGCCGCACGTGCTGGAAGAGGCGGGGTTCGGCGAATGCGACGCGGTGGTTGTTGCAATCGGCTCGAACGTCGAGGCCTCCATCATGGCAACCGCGAACTGCAAGGAACTGGGTGTTCAGACCGTGGTCTCGAAGGCGACGAGCGAACTTCACGGGCGCATCCTGCGCCGGATTGGCGCGGACTCCGTGGTCTATCCCGACCGCGACAGCGCCCACCGACTTGCGCGGGCGATTGCGAACCACGCGGTTGTCGATTTCCTCGAGGTGTCGGACGGGTATTCGATCGCCGAAATCGCCGTGCCGGTGGAGGCGCGTGGCAAAACGCTTGCCGAGGCCGACTTCCGCAGGAAAACGGGCGTGACGGTGCTCTGCATTCGCCGCGCTGGCGATGAGCCGAAGAAGCCGCGCACGGTTCTGATTCCGCGTCCGCAGGAAGACGTGATGAAGGCCGACGACCGGCTGATCGTCTTCGGCGAGACGCGCAAACTCGACGAACTTTCCGAATAACATGGGCGAGTTCGTCATTCAGGGCCGGAAGACCATCGGTGGCGTTCACGCCGTTTCGGGGAACAAGAACGCGGCGCTACCAATGATTGCCGCGGCGCTCTTGACGGCCGAACCCGTCACACTGACCAACGTGCCCGACATCGCTGACGTGGAGTCGATGCTTCAGGCGGTGAAGGGGTTCGGCGCGAAGGTGACGCGGGATCGTGCGGCGGGAACGGTGACGGTCGTCACGCGAAAATTGAAGAGTGCGAAGATTCCACCCGCCCTTGCGGCAAAAATCCGAACGAGTTTTCTCTTTGCCGGACCGCTTCTCGCCCGGGCCGGACGCGCCTCGCTTCCGCCGCCGGGCGGCGATGCCATCGGCCACCGCCGACTGGACACGCATTTCGCCGGCTTCCGCGCCCTCGGTGCGAAGGCGGTTGCCGGACGGTCGACCCTGCGGCTCAGGGGCGAACTGAAGGGGGCGCGAATCCTCCTTGACGAGGCGAGCGTGACGGCGACCGAGAACGTCCTGATGGCGAGCGTACTCGCGCACGGGAAGTCCGTCATCTACAACGCCGCGTGCGAACCGCACGTCGTGAACCTCGCCGCCATGCTGAACGCGATGGGCGCGAAGATTTGCGGTGCGGGCACGAACCGCATCGAGGTCGAGGGCGTGGAGACTCTGGGCGGTTGCGAGGCGCGTGTCGGGTGCGACTACATTGAGGCGGGCAGTTATCTCGTTGCGGCGGCGGTGACGGGCGGCGAACTCACCCTGACGGGCATCGACCCCGAACCGTTTGAAGTCCTCGCCGGGCCGTTCGCCCGGTTTGGCGTGACATGGACAGTCGATTCACGGGCGAGGACGCTCCACTACGTGCCGAAGAAGCGGCTGAAGATGAAGTACGACCTCGGCGACGCGATTCCGTCGCTGGGGGACGGGCCGTGGCCGGCCTTTCCGTCCGACATGATGAGCGTGCTGATCGTGCTTGCCACACAGGCGCGCGGCAACTGCCTCTTTTTTGAGAAAATGTTTGAGTCGCGCCTCTATTTCGTCGATCACCTGCGGCAGATGGGGGCGAAAATCGTTCAGTGCGACCCACACCGCGTGATGGTGACGGGGCCTTCCCAACTCTTCGGCTCAAAGGTCAGTTCGCCCGACATCCGCGCCGGAATCGCCCTTGTCATTGCCGCACTCGCGGCGAAAGGCGAGTCGCGCATCCTCAATGCGGAGACGGTGGATCGCGGTTATGTCGCGATCGAACGGGAACTCGCCGCCCTTGGCGCGGGAATCGTGCGCCAATAAAAAGCCAACTTCCCCTTTTTTCGGTCGAAAACTTCGCCCGCCGAGGAGTGTCGCTTCCGCCCCTTCCGAAACGCGGCAGACTGCACCCGGGTGTAGGCACCCTCTGCACCCGGGTGTAGACACCTTCTGCACCCGGGTGCAGATTGCAAGGGAAAGTGACTGTCGATTGAAAAGGGGTAGGGGTCTTGTCAGGAAGCGACGATATGTGCTATAATTTCCTTATGAAATACGACAAAAGTCTCTTTTCCGACACCGATGACGCCGTTACCGTGCGGCTGCGCAAGCGCACGATGAACACCGTTCGCGCACAGTAAAGACGGAAGGAAGAAAATGCCGTTCAATTCGCTTGCCTTCATGATATTCCTGCCGATAGTCTTCGTCGGCTACTGGCTGATTGCCTCTCCGAAGGGGGAGGGCTTCGTCTCGCCCGTTCGGCTTCGTCTCCAGAACCTCTTCGTCGTTTTCGTAAGTTACGTGTTCTACGCCTGGTGGGACTGGAAGTTTCTGCTGCTCATCGCCTTCGCCTCTCTGTGGGCATGGATGAGCGGGCTGGCGG
>CAVAHB010000081.1:0-3689 GCA_963588415.1 Faecalibacterium sp. CAG:74 | reverse complement strand
CTTATACCCCTGCCAGGTATGGGGGGGGGGGTAATCGTTGCCCTTTCCCTTGTCGTTAATCTCGG
Source organism: Faecalibacterium sp. CAG:74 (assembly GCA_963588415.1). Lineage (GTDB taxonomy): Bacteria > Verrucomicrobiota > Kiritimatiellia > RFP12 > UBA1067 > UBA1067. The sequence continues at coordinate 3,624 of CAVAHB010000081.1, read as the reverse complement.
CATCCTCGGCGTTTTCAAGTACTACGGCTTCTTCGTTGATAACGCGGTCGCACTCCTGAACGCGATTGGTTTTCAGGCGCATCCGCCGAGCATTCGCCTGATTCTGCCGATAGGCCTCTCGTTTTATACGTTTCAGGCATTGGGATACGTCATGGACGTTTCTCGCGGAACGGTGACGCCGTGCCGCGATATGCTTGCCTTTTTTGCCTACATGAGTTTTTTCCCGCAGATTCTCGCAGGCCCGATTGCCCGTGCATCTGAACAGTTGCCGCAGTTCCTCCGGCCGCGTCGGTTCGTCTGCGCCCTGGCATCCGACGGATGCCGTCAGATGCTGTGGGGATTCTTCAAGAAGTTCGCCGTCGCAGACATGTGCGCCGTCTTTGTCGATGCAATATTTGACAGGGCCATTCACCCGAGCGGAATTGAACTGCTTTCTGCGGCCGTGCTTTTCACCGTCCAAATCTACTGCGACTTTTCCGGCTACTCCGACCTTGCCATTGGTTGTGCCAAACTTTTCGGCGTTCGCCTCGTGCGGAACTTCGCCTTCCCCTATTTTGCGACGAACATTGCGGACTTCTGGCGACGGTGGCATATGTCGCTGATGACCTGGTTTCGCGACTATCTCTACATTCCGCTCGGCGGCAGTCGCGTTGGAAGGCTTAAGCGCGTTCGCAATACGTTCGTCGTCTTTCTCGTTTCCGGTCTTTGGCATGGTGCGAACTGGACATTCGTCATCTGGGGCGCATTTCATGCGTTTGCCTTTCTGCCGCGCATTCTCTCGTGCAAACCGCGAAACGGAGAAACGCCTTCACGTCTTCGTCGCTTTACGGGCTGGCTTCTGACGATGGCCGTCGTCGTGTTCGGTTGGATTATCTTCCGCGCACAAAGTCTTTCCGCATTTTGGGGATATTTCGGCGACATGGCGCACCTTGGGACGGTGGCCTCGCTCAAGTCGCAAGGCCTCTCCACCGCGTTGCCGTTGGTGTTCGTTGTCTTTCTCGTCGAGGGACTCGGCCGTCGCGGCGAACATGCGTTGCAGAGGATGCCGTTTCCTCTTCCTGTGCGGTGGCTTTTCTATTTCGCGATAATCACGCTTACGTTTTTCGGCATGCCATCGACGGGTGGCGATTTCATCTACGGTCGATTCTGAAGCGAGGGGTCACATCCATGAAAAAGTTTCTTTTTAAAGTTATCGCCTTCTGCCTGTGCCTTGCGACACTTGCCGCGCTCTTCCTTTTCGTCGTCTTGCCGATGTTCCCGCTCGACTTGCGTGCGTTTGAGAAGTGGTCGGCCAAGGTGGCGCGGCTCAAGGCTCGTCCCGAAGGTGTCCCCATGTTCGTCCTTGTCGGTGGGTCAAACCTCTACTACGGCATTGAGGACGAAATGCTCTATGCCGGGCTCTCAAATCGCTGCCACGTCGTTAACATGGGTTTCCATGCGGGACTTGGCCTCGGACGCATGCTTGAGGTCGTGAAACCGTATGTGAAGGCTGGGGATATCGTCTGCATCGCCGCCGAATATGCGCATTTTGTGGGCGACGCCTATTCGGGTGGCGCGGTTGCGATTATCCACGCCATTGACTTTAAGCACCGTCCGGGCGACCTCTTCTTCTCGCGACGGTATGCGGGAATCCCAAGGAAGGGGTGGTCGAATTATTTCAAGAGCAAGGTCGAGACGATTCTCGGACATCGAACCAACGGCGGTGCTGGCGTTGCCGACCTGCACGACGTGCCGCCCGTGCCGAGTGCGAAGTTCGCCAATCGGAGAATTGACGCGGGCAGCCGCTGGCAACCGAACGAGACGGCCTTCGCCTACCTGAAACGATTTGCGGACGAGATGAAGGCGAGAGGCGTCCGCGTCGTCTTCTCTGCGCCGGCTTTCGATGCGCGGTTGTTCGCGTTCCACCGGGACGAAATCGCCGTTATTGGCGAACGTCTGGAGAAGACCGGATTCGTTCGCATTTCCAACGCGGAGGATTTTGCCTTTCCCCTTGAGTTCCTTTACGACACCGAGTATCACCTGAACGCACGAGGCCGCACCAATCGCACGGCGCGTCTGCTTCGCGACCTTGGTCGGGGCTTTGGGGATTAGGGGGAAAGCCGTTTCGCCAGTCAAACGGTCAGGACGAGGTGATCCACGACCTTCACGCCAAGGCTTTCGCCGAGACGGACAAGTTCCTCGGTCAGGCGGCGATCCTGAGTGCTGGGGGTCGGGTTGCCGCTCGGATGGTTGTGGGCGACGACGATTGACGTCGCGTCCAGACGGAGAGCCGGGATGAAAACCTCCTTCGGACTCACTGTCGTTGTGACGGACGAGGTGCCGAGCGAGACGAGAACCGGCTCGGCAAGCGTGCGGTTTCGGTCGTCGAGCGGCAGCATGAAGAAGCCCTCGCACTCGCCCGCAAGCGGAATCGCCGCATTGAAGATTCGCCGCGCATCGTCTGGAAGCGATATCTTCGTTCCGACGGATTGGGCAAGGGCATCCGCCGTCGTCACGGCCATGTCAAGCCCCGACGGCAGCCGCCACATCCCCACGTTGCCGCGACAGGGAATCGGAACGTCGAAACTGCAGACCCCCGAAAGATCCCACCAGTATGGATAGCCCTCGTCCCACGAAAGTGCCGCGCCGTCGCGGGCGTGCGCGGCGTCCGCCGAGAGACGGAGGTCGTTGCGCCGCCGCACGGCGTAGTCGCACGCGCCGACAATCATGCCCGGCCAGTCCTTGACGTCCGCCCAGGCGGGAAGCCGCTCGAAGTCGTCCTTGGAAAGGTTGTGTGCCGCCCATTGGATGAAGTTCCCGAACTCCTCGCGGCAAAACGACTTCGAGCACGAGATTGCGCAGCGTCCGCGCCCCGCCGGCGGCATCGCATTGCGGTTCTCGACGTGCTTGACGCCCAGCATGATCAGGACGGCATACGCCCCCGTGCAGGTAAACGCCTCGGTAATCATGATTCTTTCTCCGCCATCAGTCGTCTCTCAAGGGAAGTTCGATCTCAATCACCCTCCGTTGGTTATTCTGTAAATCTAATCTGAAGATTGAGTTTCAACAGGAAATCCCGAGTTCCGTCATTTGCCGGCATTAGCGACAGATATTTATGCCGCGTCGTTGACGCCCGTTCAAAGATAGTCGTTTCATATAAATATTTCTCAAAAAGCGTCGTGTTGTAAACAAACAACGCGACAAGCCGTCCGTCTGGGAGAACAATGATATACCCACCCGATGCGTCTTCGTTCGCTTTCCACACTCTCGAAGGCATCAGCCCAAGGGCGCAGACTCGAAGAAATCTCTTAATCTTAATAGCACAATAATCCGAACGAGACTTTGAGGCATACTCCGTTGCCTTGCTCAGCAAACCGACAGCATTGTCAAGTCGGTCAAATTTGCGAAAGCCGCTTTCTTCCGTTGCATCACGAGGTGAAAGTATCTGTTCAAAATAATGAACCTTTAACAAATCGGCAAGCATCTTTGGCAAAGCCGAATCAATAATGTCGAGATTGGTCTCAAAGATGGAATTCTGATATGCTTCATATTCTATCGAAGCGGCCTGTGTCTTGATTGCGCGACAACGATCGATAATTTTTCGACTACCCTCTATTGCGTTGATATCCCTCGCCTGCTCCGATG
>CAVAHB010000080.1:0-11918 GCA_963588415.1 Faecalibacterium sp. CAG:74 | reverse complement strand
GCTCATCGTCGTCACGCACGACCGCTACTTCCTCTCGGACGTGACGGACTGGATTCTCGAACTCGACCACGGCGTGTGCTACCCCTACAAGGGCAACTACGAGGAGTGGTTGAAACAGAAGGAGGCGATGTTGGCGCGTGAGGCGAAGGCGGAGAAGTCGCGGCAGAAGTTGATTGAGAACGAACTCAAGTGGATTCAGACAAATCCCTCGGGTCGACACTCGAAGAGCCAAGCCCGTGTAAAGCGCTACGAGGAATTGCAGAAGCAGGAGGTTTCGACCCGCGAAGACGACCTCGTAATCCGCATTCCGCCGGGGCCGCGCCTCGGCAACCTCGTCGTGCGGGCTGAACACGTCAAGATGGCGTTCGGCGACCGCGTACTCTACAACGACCTCAACTTCGATTTGCCGCGTGGCGGAATCGTGGGCGTAATTGGGCCGAATGGCGCGGGCAAAACCACGCTTTTCAAGTTGATTACGGGTCAGCTTCAGCCCGTCTCCGGCGCCTTTTCTGTGGGTGAAACCGTGAAGTTGAGTTACGTGGATCAGACGCGCAGCGAACTGAAGGCGGAAGAGACGGTCTACGAGGCGATCACGGGCGGCGGCGAATTCGTGAGACTCGCCGGCACGACGATGATGAACGGTCGTGCCTACTGCAGCCGATTCAACTTCCGCGGCGCGGAACAGCAGAAGAAGGTCGGCGTTCTTTCGGGCGGCGAACGCAACCGCGTCCATCTCGCGAAACTCCTGACGAGCGGCGGAAACCTGCTGTTGCTGGACGAACCGACGAACGACCTTGACGTGGCGACCCTGCGCTCGCTGGAGGAGGGTCTGCAGGACTTCGGCGGATGTGTGATGGTTGTTTCGCACGACCGCTGGTTTCTCGACCGCATTGCCACGCACATTCTCGCCTTTGAGGGCGACGGCAAGACCACGTGGTTTGAGGGCGGCTACTCTGACTACCACGAAGCGATGGCGCGGGTGAGGTGAATTGCGACCGAGGTGGGTCTTGAGGGTCTCCCCACGGTGTCGCATCACCACTTCGTGGGTGAAAAAAGTCCGCGCCGAAAACGGGTAAACCTCAGGAAGATTCCCAGTTGAAGGCAAAGCGAAAAAATGGTATACTTTGCGCCGTTCGTTTGAAGAAGCGGGCGTAGCTCAATGGCAGAGCTCCAGCCTTCCAAGCTGGCTACGAGGGTTCGATTCCCTTCGCCCGCTCCAAGCGCCAGAGTGGCGTAATGGCAGCCGCAGCAGACTCAAAATCTGCCGCACGAAAGTGCGTGAGGGTTCGAGTCCCTCCTCTGGCACCAGTCAGACGAACGAAAACGACTTGGAGGGGTGTCCGAGTGGTCGATGGTGCAACCTTGGAAAGGTTGTGTGGGCGCAAGTCCACCGGGGGTTCGAATCCCCCCCCCTCCGCCAAGTCAGGAGAATGTCGTTGATTTTGCCCGTTTTCATTCGTGTTCATCAGTGACGGTGAAGCCGTATCAGTGCCATCTGTGGTCAAAATCAGAGCCCGCCGAAAACGGCGGGCTCGATTGCATCCTCATTCAGCGTAGCGGCGTCATTCAAAGAAGAGGATGTCATTCAGACGATTGCGGAGCGCGTCAATGTCGGCTTCCGTGACCTTGCGCGTTTCAACCGGTCCGTTCTCCTCGATTTGCACCGGACGGACGAGGCCAACGAGGTTCTTCACGAAGACGGGGCGGTAGTCGTCCCACGTGAGATCTTTGTTCTCGTCGTGGTTCGTGCGCTCCAGCACCTGCGCTTCGCGCGCAAGGCACTCGAAGAGGTCGTTCGCCTCGGTGTGGTCGGCGACGGCGAGGTTCACCGGCGCGGCTTGCTTCGCGCCATCCGCACCCGCGATCTCCGTCTTGTCCACGAGGTCGTGTTCGCCCTGGAACTGGATCAGTTCCGTGGTCTGGCCCTCGATGCAGGCCGAACTGTCGAACGCCTCCCTGATGAGCTGGTGGTTGGTCTTCGTGCCGAGCGTGTCGTAGAACATGTCGACCGAAAGTTTCACGTAGGTCTCGAGCGTTGAGTGGACGTAGTTCTTGATTGCGTCGTGGAAGTTCACGTAGCGCGAACTGTCCTTGAGGTCGCGGTTTTTCGCCGTGACCTCGACGTTCTCGAAGTGCAGGTAGATGCCGCCGACCTTGTCGTCGGAATACTTCGAGAAGAGGTACTGGCTGAGCTCGTCCTTCAGCCGCAGCGGCACGAGGTCGTAGCCTTTCTTGAGCAGGTAGGGATACTCGCGCATCGCGTCGCGCCGGGGGTTGTAGTTCGGGTCTTCGTCCGGGTCGTAGCCCTCCTCGTAGGCGTCGTTCTCCTCGATGAGGCCGTCGATGCCGCCGTCCTGGAGGAAGTCGAGGATGTGGCCGAGGCGCGCGACGCGGTCGTTCAGGAACTTCATGATGTCGTCCGGGACTTTCGTCGCGATGGCCATCTTCTGCATTTGGTCGACCTTCGCCCGGTAGGCGGCGGCATCGAATGGGCCCTTGCCGACGATGAGGGCGCGGGTGACGATTGCGGAAATGCGGCGTTCGGTGAGCGGCTTTCCGGAAGCGACGATGCCGTCCTTGCCGATGCCGAAGTCGGCGCGCTTGAAGTCCGCGCCGAGCAGTTTCTCGAGATTGTCCATGAAGGCCTTCGAGAAGCGCGTCTTGCCGTCGTTGCCGACGGTCGCGCCCTCAATGCCGAAGGCTTCGCCGAGGCTGCGGAGGAAGGCGGTTCGGACTTCGTTGTTAGCGGCCTTCGTGGCCGAGGTGCGCATCCAGCGGAAGATGTTCGCGGTGGAGAAGGTCTTGCGGTTCGCGACGAGGTTGCCGTCGTCGTTCAGGTTGACGATGGTGTTCTCGTTGCCGGTCTTGAAGGCGATCGGCGCGGCCAATTTCGTGACGTCCAGGCTCATGTTGCTTTTCCTTTCTTGCGCGGGGGGCTTGCATGCCCCCCGACGCCTTGTATGCGTTGGAAATGGTTGAAGGTTACAGCCTCCGCCTCACTCGAAGCAGAGGATTTCGTTCAGGCGGTCGCGGAGCGCGTCGATGTCGGTTTCCGTGACTTCGCGCGTTTCGACGGGCCCGTTCGCGTCGATTTGCACCGGGCGGACGAGGCCGACGAGGTTCTTCACGAAGACGGGGCGGTAGTCGTCCCACGTGAGGTCGGATTCGCCATCCTGTCCGTTGGCCTGTTCCAGGGTCTGCGCTTCGCGGGCGAGGCACTCGAGGAGGTCGGTCGTCTTGTCGTGGTCGGCGACGGCGAGATTCACGGGGGTCGCGCCGTCCGCCGATTCAACGAGCCCCTTGGTGGCCTGGAACTGGATGAGTTCGGTGGTCTGACCCTCGATGCAGGAGGTGCAGGCGAAGACCTTTTCGGCGAGTTCCTTGCCGACTTTCGTGCCGAGGGTGTCGTAGAACATGTCGACCGAGAGTTTCACGTAGGCCTTGAGCGCATCGTGGATGTAGGTCTTGAACGCTTCGCGGAAGTTCACATACCCTTCGCCGTTGCTATTGTGGTTGTAGGGCGTCGCCTTGACGTTTTCGACGTGGAAGAGGACGCCGCCGTGGTGCGCATCGCCATACTTCGCGAAGATGGCCTCGCCAAGTGCGCTCTTGGTCTTCAGGGGCGTACGTGCGCCGTCCCGAACGAGGAAATAGGGAATGTCGCGGTTTTCGTTGGTGTTGGCGACGAAGTAGTAGCCGTTGTTTTCCGAAGCCTCGTCCTCATCGACGTAGTTGGGATTGTCCTCGATGAACGCATCGACGCCGCCGTTTGCGAGGAAGTCGAGTGCCCTGTTCATGCGGATGACCTGGGTGTGCAGGTTGCCGAGCTGCTTTTCGCTCAGTCCTGCGCCCAGACCCATCTTCATCATTTCGCCGACCTTCGCCTTGTAGGCGGCGACGTCGAAGGGGGTTTTGCCGACGACGAGCGCACGGGTGACGATTGCGGTGACGCGGCGTTCGGTGAGGGGCTTGCCGGAGGCGACGGCGCCGTCCTTGTCGAGGCCGAAGTCGGCGCGCTTGAAGTCCGCGCCGAGCAACTTCTCGAGATTGTCCATGAAGGCCTCCGTGAAGCGCGTCTTGCCGTCGTTGCCGACGGTCGCGCCCTCGATGCCGAACGCCTCGCCGAGGCTGCGGAGGAACTCGGTGCGCACCGTGTTGTTGGCAGCCTTTGTCGACGACAGGCGCATCCAGCGGAAGATGTTCGAGGAGGAGAAGGTCTTGCGGTTCGCGACGAGGCTGCCGTCTTCCTTCACGTTGACGATGGTGTTCTCGTTGCCGGTCTTGAAGGCGATCGGCGCGGCAAGTTTTGAAACGTTGATGTCCATTGTGTCGTTCCTTTCTTCGTTTTCTGCTTTTCTTCCGACGCATCTTGTGCGCCGCTGACATTTGGTATTCGCAGGAAAAGGCGAAACGTTACAGGATTTTGCTCATTGCGAATCCCTGACGAAGATTTTGTAGAATCCGCTGCTTTCGCCTTTCGGCGCACGCAGCGGCTTGGGCAGCGAGCCGTCCGCCCCCGCCCGAACCCACGTCCCGTCCGTAACCGCGAACGGCAGGGCGAAGTCGGGCGTGTATCCGAGGCCATACGAAAGTCCCGGCCGCAGCCCCGTTGGGTTCGCCGTCACGGCCGGGGAGCCGTCGGGCATGGTCGCCGTGCCGCTCATGTCGATGGCGAAACTGCCCGCAGCGGGCAGGGCCAGCGCGTCAATCGAAACCGCGAGTTCGCCGCCCGCATAGCGGATGGCGTGAAGCCGGTCGCTCGTGCGCCACACGTCGTCTGGGAACTCAAAGCCGTCGATGACGACGGTGTTGTCGTCGAAATTGCAGCCGGAATAGGTCAGCGAAGCGTTCTTGGCCGCGCCGATTGCGCCGCCGAGGGGGACGAATACCGAACGGTCGGAGGCGGCGCGGTTGTCGGAGAACGAGCAGCCGTCGAGCGTCGCCTCGCCGCCGTCGTAGGTGTAGACCGCCCCGCCGCGTGCGGCGCGGCAATTCTCGAAGGTCGAGGCAAAAACGGCCAATGTCGCCCGATTCGTGCCGCTGCCGTTGCAAATCGCCCCGCCGAAGCCAATCGGTTCGTCGAACGACGGCCCGCCCGCACACGCCTTGAATGTGCAGTTCGAAACGACCAACGCCCCCTCGTTCATCACGGCCCCGCCGTCGAAGCCCGTCGCGTAGCCGCCGCCGCTCGTCGCCGCGCCGACGCAATTCACGAACGTCAGGTTCTTGAGCGTCAGCGACGAGCCCTTGCGGACGGCGAATGCGCGAAACATCCCGCCGCCGTCGATGGTGATGCCTCGGTCGCCGCCATCCACCACGATGTTCACGCCGTCATTCGTCGTCGCGCCGTGAATGTCGAGATGTCCGCCCTCGGTCATCAGGAACGTTCCGCCGCGCAACCGCTCGTCAAAGGTAATCGTGTAGACGCCGTCCACGCGGCTCGTCGTCCACTGCGCCTCGTTCACGGTGATGCCGCGCACGATTTCGCGCAGCGTCAGAACGCCGTCGTAGTCGTCGCTCGCGTCCTCAATCTTCGTGACAATCGTGCCGTTCTCCGGGCGATCGTGCACATACCAGTAGGAGCCGCCCTGCGAACGCGTGCAACTCACGGAAAGGTCTCGCGATGAAATGTCCTCCAGGAGCAAGTCCGTCGCCTGCGCCGCCGTGCCGCAAATCGCGGCCTTCGCACCACCCCAGGTCGCCGCGAGTGCAACGTTCGCCCAGTCCGCGTCATGGTAGACGGCGTAGCCGATGTCGCCGGCCGTGTCAACAGTCCGCAGGTAGTCGTGAACGACGCCCCCCTTCGTGAGCTGCCGATAGGCCATGTTCCGATCGCCGACCTCGAAGAACGTGCGGTCCTTCTTGCCCAAACGGACGTTGAAGCGGGCGTTTTCGACGATTTGCGTATTCGCAACGCCGAGCATTGAGGCGTAGACGTTCAGCGTCGCAATGCGCTCGCCGAACTGCACGTCCGGGAAAGCCAGCGTGGCGGGACGGTTGCCGACGAGGAAGCAATTCACGAGGTCGAGTTGCATCGTGCCGCCGCCCTGTGCGTAAAGCCCGCCGCCCCCGTCGAAGTTGGCGTTCGCGTTTTCCTGACAGTTGGCGATGTTGGCCTCAAACGTGCAGTTGAGGATCGTGACGTGGTCTTTCGCGCCGCCCGACCAGACGCCGCCGCCCGTCTGCCAGGCGGAGTTCAGGAAGAATGACGAGTTGACGATGACGGACGACTCACCTGACCGAATCGCGCCGCCGTAGGCCCCGGCGTTCTTCCGGAAACTGCAGTTGACGACGACAAGCCGCTTGCCGCCGGCAATCGCCCCGCCGCCGCCGCTTTTCGCGGAGGTCTGGTTGCCCTCGAAGCGACAGTTCTCGACGCGCACGAAGTCCGTCGCAACCGCGTTGATTGCGCCGCCGCTGCCGGACGCAGCGTTGTTGAGGAAGTTGCAATTGCGGGCATCCAGCGTGCCGCCGCGCATCCAGAGCGCGCCACCGTCCGACGCGCTCGTTCCGCTGCGCAGCGTGTAGCCCTCTATTTCAACGGCGTTCCCGTCCCCGATGTCGAGAAGCCGGTCGCCGTTCTTTGCGCCGCTGACGACAATGACGCAGTTCGTCAGCCCGGGGCCGCGCAGGACGAGCGGATGGTCGGTGAAGCGGTTCGCGCCCACGCGAATCACCCCGGAGGTGAGCGCGACTTCGACGGACGACTTGCCGGCCGTAAGCGCGTCCGAAAAGACGATTTTGCTCTTCGTTCCGTCCGGGGCGGTCAGTTCGGGGAACATCATCGCCCAGGTGAGGGCGGCGCGGAAGGTGATGTTGGACGAATGGGGGTCGAACGGCGCGTCATCAAGCCGCGTGACGACGAGCGGATCGGGCGGCGGGGCGAAGTTCTCCCATGCGGCATAGAGGCGCGTATCCTCGCCGTCGAGCGTCCAGATGTCGAAGAGCGCGTCGCCCGTGTCCGTGTAGATTTGCGTTCCCGTGCCGTTCTGGCCCGTAAAGTAGCCTCGGAAGATGTAGCCGACGCGGTCGGGAATCGGGACTTCCGGCATCGTCAGGTAGAGGTAGGCGTAGACGGTCGTCGCGGATGCGCCGAGCGATGTGCCACCGGCGAAATCGACCGTAATCTTGCGCCGCAAAAAGATGTGCGTCTCGACGAAGCCCGGCATCGGACTGCCGTAGGGGACATCCGCCATCTCGGAGAGGTAGAGGTAGCCGTTGCCGCCAATGTCGCCGCCCAAGCCTCCGTCGCCGGTCGTGCCGCCATATGTCTCAATCTTGTTATAACTCTGAGCCGAGCTGCGCGTGCCTTCGCCGTCCGTTCCGAGGTCGCCGTCGTCGCCGTCCACGCCATTGCCGCCCGCGCCGCCCGAGCCGCCTTCGCCATCGCCATACGAAGGCGTCTTGCTGCCTCGCAGGATGAGCGCCCCGCCGCCGCCGGCCGCGCCGCCGCCGCCGCCGCCGCCACCGCCGCCAATCTCCGCCGCCGCGCCGCCGCCGCCGCCGCCGCCGCCGCCGCCGCTCGAACCGCCGTACACGTTCCAGAGACCCGAGACCTTGCTGCCGGAATCCCGTTCGGAACTCGAGCCGCCCAGCCCTCCCAATGCAAACGACCCGCCCGCAGCCTCAACGGCAACGGCATCCAGCACGTAGAGGTCGCCCATCGTGCCGCCCGTGCCGCCGCGTCCGCCACTCGCGCCGTCGAGTCCCGCAAGCCCGTCCTTGTGGCTGGAACTGGTGTTGTCGATGTCAACCCTGCGGATGGAGCAGTCACCACGCGAACCGCCCGCGCCGCCCGCACCGCCAATGCCGGCTCCCGCACCGCCGCCGCCCGCACCGCCGCGTCCGCCGTAGACCTTGCACTTGTCATAGTCGTCCCAGACTTCCGTGGATGCGCCATCCTGCCGCGTATCGTCCCAGTTCGTATCGGATACGCAGTCCGCCGCGTCGCTTCCGACCGCCGCGTCGCCGCCAAACGCCTCAAGTTTCCCCTTGCCCACGAGAATGAGCGTGGAGGACGACGGAATCTTGAAGCCCGGCTGGCCGGCCGTCGCGCCCACGGCCGGTGAACCATACAGCGCGAGCGTCACGCCCTCCGGCAGGTAGACGGCGACGAAGGCGTTCTCCGCGACGGCAAGGCCGGGCAACCCCGTTCCGCCGGAGAGAGTCCGCGACGCATTCAGGTAGTAGACGCCTTCGGCGAGCGTTGCGCCCGCGCCGACGGACGCGAGGTCCGTTGCGGCGAACAGACCGCGCACGGCGATTGCAAGTGCGCCGCAGACGCACCATCGCAATGTCGCAAAGCGAAGATCTGGACGCAACCTGAGCATCGGTCGAAACGCTACCCGAGTTTGAGAATACCGCTCATACCCGTGATGTCGAGCACTTCCCTCACGGCCGGTTGGATGCCGACAATCGTCATCGCGCCGCCGCCCGCCATGAGACATTTCTGCGCCGCCAGCAGACAGCGCAATCCCGCCGAACTCATGTAAGGCACGCCCGAAAGGTCGAGCGTCAGCGTCTCGTTCCCCGCAAGCCTGAGACCGGCCTCCAATTCGGGGGCCGTCGTCGTATCCACGCGCCCGGTCACCGAAATGACTGTCCTTGCATTTTCAGTTGTCTTCTTTATTTCCATGGATTCGCAACTTTCTTGCATCCGCCCGTGAGAGGCGGGATGTCGGTAATTATACCAAAACGCCCACCTCGGCGCAAACACGCGAATTGTCTCGGATTTAACCCGCCTTCAATCGCGGGCTTTCCGCCAGGCCGAGCCTTTGGCGGGCTTCCCCCTCCGGTTTGGCTGGGCCACGCTCCGCGTGGCCCTACCGCCCCTTCTTCGGGTCGAACTCGATCTTCATCGGCTGGTCGGGAATGGCGCGGATCTCGTCCCAGATGGCCTTCTGCACCGCATTCGTCGGCTCCGGCGCCCAGCCCTCGCGGCAGGCGCGGCGGTAGGTTGCGAAACTGGCCGGCGTCACGCCGATTCCGGCAAGCGACGCGACCATCTTGTTCATCACGTCGACCGGCAGTTCGCCGGCCACGAGGTCGAGGTCGCCCGGCCTGTCGCCGATTGTCATGAGCGAACCCGGGAACTGCGAGTCCCCCGCGCCGCAGACGAGCGCAATCGTGCGCATCACTTCCGCCCTGAGCCGCCCGAACCTCCGCACGCCGTCGATTCCGCCCTCCTCCAGCCGCGTCAGGTTCACGATTCCCCACCGCTCCTCGCGCGCCACGAGGCTCGCGGGCAGCGCACCGTCCTCCACGACGAAGACGGCGACCTCCGCGCCCAGTGCCTTCTTCGCCTTGGACGCCGTCTCAACGGAAACCCGCTCCCCGTCCACGACCCGCGCGTTCAGCCCCAACTTGACGCGGAGGTTCTCCGCCACGGCGTCCAGCGCGGCGGATGCGACCTTCTTCTGCGAATTCACCACCACGATGCTCCCGCGCCGCGAACCGGGCCGCAGGATCCGTCCACCCGCCCGGCTGACGGCGGACGCCCCCGCCGCCGCGCCGGAAGGCGCGAAACCGCACAGAACCGAAAGAACAATCCCGAAAACCGCCGCATTCCTCTTCATTTCGACTTCTCCTCCTCGCGCTTCATCCGCTCGATCTTCCGCCCGACCATCCGCGTCGAGAACTCGGAAAGCCCCTTTTCCCGCAGCATCTCGTTCGCCGCCCGGTAGGCGTCGTGGGTCGCCTTCGCGTCGCCCTCCTTCTCGAGTGCCGTCAGCATCTCCCGCAGGTTCTGCCGGTACTGGAACAGCTTGACCAGTTCGTCCCGCGCCTCCTGCAGCACCTTCGCGGGCGATTCGCCGCGCTCCATCGCCTCGCGCAGGATTTGCCGCGCCTCGATCACGGCCTCCTTCTGACCGCGTTCCTCCGCCGTGTCGTCGTCGGCGAACTCGACCGGCTCCTCGAGCGACTTCCGGAACCGCTCGTCGAACCGGCTGTCGTAGGCGTAGCCGCCGACGATCATCCGACCCGGCTTCAGGTTCACGACCGTGGAGATGTGGATGTCGGTCGGACACCTGAACAGGCGCTTCTGACCCGCATACGGGTTGATGGCGTTCGTGTGGAAGTAGTAGTCCTCCACGTAGCGCGCGCCGCCCGGCCACCGCAGCACCCCCTCCGCGTCCGGCTTCACGCCGTCGGGAATCTTCCGCCGGGCGGAGGGCCTTTCCCCCTCCGTGCGCGGGGTCTCCGCCCTCCGTTCGGCGGGCTTCGCCTCCCTGAGCAACCCCGCCTTTTCCCCCTCGGGCTTCGCCTCCTCCTCGCCCCCGTTCCGCGAAAACAGCCAGATTCCGCCCGAAATCGCGCAAACCGCCGCGCCGACGGCAAACGCCGCCCGAACGCCGCGTCCTGCAGTCCTGCCCCGGCCCGCTCCGTCGGGCCGCCCCTCTTCCGCCCTGTTCCAGCTCATAGCCGCCAACCCCCTCCAAATCCTGTCAATCCTGTCAAAAGTTAACCCCTTCGCCCTCCAAATGGAACGGCCCGCCCGCTCGCGCGGCCGGGCCTCCCGTTCGCCTCGTTCCTGGCCGCGCTTACGCGCGCTTCCGGCGCAGGCCGAGCGCGGCGACGCCCAGCACGAGCAGCATCGCGCCCGTCGGCTCGGGAATCGACTGCCAGCCGCTCGCCGCACCCGCCGTTGAACCGATGTTTCCGACGTTGTAGGTGTTCGCGGCGTTGTCAATCAAAGAACCCTTGATGCTCGCCGTCGCCGCGATGTGCATCTCGCCGTAGGTCGCGTCCGTGTAGGAGTAGATGACGACCGCGTAGTAGTCCTGACCGGTGCTCGCCGAGGTCGTCACGGCGACGTTGTTTCCCGTCGAACTGGCCGTTGCCGTGGTCTCCTTCGCGACATACGTCGAGTAGAGTTCGGAGGCGGACATCTTCGCCGCCGCCGCGTAGGTTGTCTCGTCAACGAGGAAGAGACTCGCCATCAGCGACGTGCCGTTGGCGTAATAGTTTCTCACGCCGCCCGAAGCCGCCCAACCGCCATCACTGCTGGTCGCCCGGCGGAACGTGCCCGAGTTCCAACTAACCGTTGCCGCGTTGACGGCGACCGCGCAAAGCGCGACCGAGAACGCAATCATTATCTTTTTCATTTGTTTTCCTTTCGTCTTGTCTTGTTTTGTGTTTCCGCCGCACGCGACCCCCTTGCCGCGCACGGGAAAATCGTTTGTCTTAGAGGGCGGACGGCACCTTGAGCTGGATTGCACCGCTCGCGACGACCGCGAAGCCGTCGCCGGGTTCAAGCGGCACGTCGTTCGCCGAAGTTGCGAATGTTGTGTCCGTGTACCAGCCGACAGCGACCTCCTCGGTCATCGCCGCCTCCTCGTTCACGTAGTAGTAGGCGTCCTTCGTCGCCCCGCCCTTGGTCAGCGTCCAAATGTTCTGGGAGGTCGCGTCGTCGCCATCGTAGACGAGGGTGATGTCGCGGAGCGTCTGGGCGGTCTTCGGGGAGAAGTTGCCGGTGAAGTTGAAGACACCGCCGCCGGTGATGTCGACGAACTCGGCCGTCTCGACCTTGCCCTTGAACAGGATCTTTGTCGTTTCGTCGGTCGCCACCAGGGCGAAGCCCTGCCCGAAGGGAACGGGCACGTCGTCCGCCGAAGTCTTGAATGTTGTGTCCGTGTACCAGCCGACAGCGACCTCCTCGGTCACCGCCGCCGCCTCGTTCACGTAGTAGTAGGCGTCCTTCGTCGCCCCGCCCTGGGTCAGCGTCCAAATGTTCTGGGAGGTCGCGTCGTCGCCGTCGTAGACGAGGGCGAGATCCTTGAGTTTCATCGTCCCGCCGTCCGTCACGTTGAACGTCGGCACGACGAACTTGAAGTAGCTGTTTCCGAGCGAAGCCTTCTGCTGATACCCGACGATGTTCTGCGATTCGATGCCCGTCGCCGCGGCGAACACAGCCCCCC
>CAVAHB010000079.1:0-18918 GCA_963588415.1 Faecalibacterium sp. CAG:74 | reverse complement strand
CATATATGGAGAATCCCAACGCTCCCTGAGGGGGTTCGCCGCGCTCCCTGAGGGGGCGGACGGCGGTCTTCCCGTACTCCTTAATAGAGAGAGGGGGCGATTGGCACTGAAACGAAGGCGCGTACGCTTATTTCAACGAACGGCATACATTTCCGACAATGACGCTTGCATTGCTGCCGCCGAAGGCAAAAGAGTTGCTGAGGGCGGTTCGGGCGCACATCTCGTTGCCGACGGACGGAACCGGGAATGGGGCGAGCGCGGCATCGACGGACGGCACGACGTGCGGCGGAAGGCCGCAACCGTGCCGCAGGGCGATCCAGCAGAGCGCCGTTTCGAGCGCACCCGCCGCGCCGAGCGTGTGGCCAGTGAGGGGCTTCGTCGAGGAACAGGCGACGGAATCGCCGAAAACCCGCCGAACCGCCGCGCATTCCATCGCGTCGTTGTAGACCGTGCCCGTACCGTGCAGGTTGACGTAGTCCACCTCGTCCGGCGCAAGCGCGGCGTCGGCGAGGGCCGAGCGCATGGCGGCTTCCGCGCCGCGTCCCTCCGGGTCGGGCGCGGTGAGGTGGTAGGCGTCGGAACTTTCCCCCACGCCCAGCAGGGCGACGCCCTTTTCGCCGTCCTTCGCCCTGCGCAAAATGAAAACCGCCGCGCCCTCTCCGAGGTTGATGCCGTCGCGATCCGCCGCGAGCGGGCGCGTCAGACGCGGCGAAATCGCCTCCAGGGCGTGAAAACCGTTCACGACGATGCGGGTGAATGCGTCCGCGCCGCCCACGAGGACGGCGTCGCAAAGTCCGTCCGCAATCAGCCGCCTTGCCGAGGCGAACGCCTTCGCGCTCGACGAACACGCCGTGGAAACGACCCACGCCGGGCCGCCCACGCCCCACTTCGTGCGCAGACGCTCCGAGGGATACGCCATGTCGATGCGGTCGGGATTCGCCGTGAACTCCTCCATCGTCGAGTTGCTCGTGCCAATCACCGCCCCGATGCGTTCGGGCGGCACATCGCGGCGAAGCCGTTCGAGCGCGGGCGAGAGCTGTCCAAGCGCGGCATCCAGCAGCGCGGCAACGCGCGTCGGGGCGGCGGCGAACGCCGCGTCGGGCAGGTCGGCGAACCCGAAAACCGTCTCGTCCCCGCCCGGCAGAACGCCGCGCAGGGTCTTCATTCCCGAGGTGTCGCCCGCGAACATCCGCCGCGCCGTCGTTTCGATTCCCGCCCCGAGGGCGGAGACAATGCCAAGATCCGTCAACAAATAACGCACTTCGTTCATTTCGCTTCTCCTTCCCACCTGAACCACTGGTCGGGCCACTTCGCGCCGACTTCGGCGAGCGCCTCCGCATACGCCCGCGCCATCGCCTCCGTCTCCGTTGGTAGGCGGCGGACGATTGCCCGGTAGCGTCCGCCCCCGACCGCGACGCACGCCGCAAAATAGACGGGATGTTCCAGCGCACGGGCGAAGCGGAACGCGCCCTCCGGCAGACGGAACGACCGCCCGTCGGCGAGTTCGACGGTGCGCATCCGCCCGAAGCCGCGGTCGCCCGCCATCACAAGGCAGTTGCCCGCGTCGAGCGCGTCGCCCGCCTCAAAGACGGTCTCCGGTCCGAACTCCGAAACGGGATGGATGACGACCCTGCGCCGGCGCGCGTGGCGCAGGTAGAAGCGGTTGAATACGCCGGTGCGCTCGAACTCCATCCAGGCGTGGAAGGTAACCGCGCACGAACCGAGCGCCGCGAGAACCTCGATCGTCCCGCAATGCGAACAGAGGACGAACACGCCGCGCTTCGCCGCAACATCCGCGAGGAAGGCCGCCGCGTCGGGCGAGGGCTCAACCTCGACGTGGGGCAGCCGCGCACCCTCCGCCATCACGACGAGTTTGTCGGCGAGCGAGACGGTGAAGTTCACGACCTTGCGCAGACGGGGCGCAGCGCGACGGACGGCGGGCGAGAACGCCCACACGCACAGTCCGACCGCCGCCGAAAGGAAGTGGAGCGCGCGCAGACCGAAGAGGCGGTAGACAAGCCACAGGAGTTCGAGACCGAGCGGCGAAGCCCCGTACTCCGTGCGCGACTCACGCGGAGCCGTCGCGAGCGCGGCAAGGAACGAGACGGGCAGACCGATGCCGAGCGTCAGCCCGAACGCCCGCACGACGGGGAACGAGACGAATGCGAGCGCACCGAATCCGGCGAGACTCGTCAGGAGCGAGCAGAGCGTCGGACGGATCGTGCCGCGCCCCGAATGGAGGAAGACGGTGTAGTCGATGCTCATTCCCGCCAGGAGGAAGCCCGCCAGCAGGTGGAAGAGGTTCACGCTTTCGCCGAGCAGGCCGAGCAGACCGCCGACGACCGCCATGGCGAAGACCGAGGGGAACATCACGGCGAACGCCCGCCGGCGGAAGACGCACAGCAGCACGACCAGCATCAGGGCGAGCGCAACCGCCAGCCGAAGCCGCGTCTCGTTCGCCCACGCGGCGAGAATCGTCCCGATCAACTTGCACGGCTGCCAGAACGACACGCCCTCCGGAAGATCCCCCGACGGCGCGGGTGCGGACGGCACGACGAGCGAATGGCCGTGCATGAACGGGCGGAACGCGGTGGGCAGGTTTTCCCACGACCACGCGGCGGGAGGGGGCAGCGGCACGAGTTCGCCGATTCCCAGAAGTTCCTTCTGCCGCGTCCCCTTCTCGGCGTAGAGCCGCGCCACGTCGGCCGCCGCGCTCCGCCGGCGGCTCAGGGACGGCAGGAAGCGCGAAAGGCGCGGCACGTCGGGCGGCAACGCGAGCGACTCCTCCTTCTCAAGCAGGTCGTCGAGCGAGTCCGAACCGTCGATGACGAGAAGACCGCGTGTCGCATCCGCCGCGCCGCTCAACTCGGCGAGCAGCCGTTCGGCGCGGGCGAGTTCGGGCACGGGACTGTAGAGGGCCGTCGGGGTCGTCCCGAAGTCGGCGCGACAAAGCCCGTAAACCGCCACGAGGGCGAGCGCGACGAGCGCCGTGCGGAGAAACGGAATCGCCGGCCGACGCACGGGCGGCAGTTCCGCCGGCGCGGCGGTTCGGGCTTGCGCGGGGTTCGGATAGGCAACGAGGACGAAGAGAAACGCCGCGAGCAGACCCGCGCCGAGGAAAACCGCCGACTGGCGGAGGACGGGAAGCGACGCAATCATCAGCGGCAGAAGGCTGATTTCCGTCGTGACGAACGAGACGGCGAGGTTTCGGATAACGACGGGTCTGCGGCCGGGAGCCTGCAGAAGCCAGTGGAACGAATAGTCGATCACGAGGCCGAGGAGCGTCGTCCCGAAGACAATCGTCATCAGGTGGACGGAGCGGAA
Source organism: Faecalibacterium sp. CAG:74 (assembly GCA_963588415.1). GTDB lineage: Bacteria > Verrucomicrobiota > Kiritimatiellia > RFP12 > UBA1067 > UBA1067. The sequence goes on along the minus strand of CAVAHB010000079.1, from coordinate 15,594 downwards.
GCAGAGGGCGAGGGCGAGACCGCCCGCCAGCGCGGCCACGCCGAGCGACAGCGCGAGAAGCGGAATCCACCGCACGGAACGGAAGACGAAGACCGCAAGGATAACGATGAAGACGAACGAAAAGACCGTCAGCCAGCCGATTTCGCGCTTGCACCGTCCGGCGGAAAGCGCCGTATGAATCGGCACGCCGCACGCCGAAATGCGCACGCCCGGCGCGGTGGCGGCGGCGATGCCCGCGTCCAGACGCGCCTTGAAGGCGATGAGCGCATCCGCGTCGCCCGCGAGTTCGCCCTTCAGTTCGAGCGCCATCAGCACGTGCGTTTCGCCGTCGCGCTCGGCGCGGAGAACACCGCCTCGCGGCATCCAGCCCGAAACGGACGACGGGAGCGCCGTCACGAAACCGTCCAGCAGGCAGAACGGGTCGAGTTCGGGCGGGAAAAGCGGCGGAAGCGGCGAGGAATAGAACCGCCGCGCCGAGGCCGTCGCCAGCCGCGCCCGCCCCGCCCCCGTCGCAAGGCCGCGCCGCACCGCATCCGCCACCAGCCCCGAACGCACGTCCCGGTAGAAGTCGAGCACGTCGCCCAGTCCGTTCCCGTCGAAGCGAAAGCGCACGTCCGCGCAGTCGTTCGTCGGCAGGTTGCGGTAGAGCCGTTCCGCCGCGCTCACGGCGGCTTCGGCATTCGTCGAGGAAATGACAATCGGCACGAGGTCGGCGGATTGCGTCCGCACGGCTTCGGGAATCGCCCCGCCCGAAGCCCCAATCAGGTCGTAGAGCGAGGTCCTGACGTTGAGCGGCCGCACCAGCAGAGCCCCGCCGAACAGCCCAAGCAGAATCGGCGGAATCAGAATCCGCGCCAACAGCCGACCGTTCTTCACGGCCGGGCGTCCTTCCACAGTCCGTGCGCACCCCGCGCCAATTCCGTGAAGCGGATGACCGACGAACCGCCGTCCTCCGACTTCAGCACGGCGTTGGTAATCGTCGCCGCACCCGAAAGTTCGATGGACGCAAAGAGCCGACGCATGGCGCGGACTTCCGGCGTGAGCGTCATCACCCAGCCGCCTCCGTCCCGCGCTTCCGCCGCGAGGGCGAAGACGCCGTCGAAGGCCTTTTCGTTTCCGGCGACGAATGCATCCGTCATCGCCCGAATCTCGGCGTAGTGCGGCAGGTCGTCGAGCGACTTCTCGCGCCGCCCCTCCTCATCGACGAAGACCATTGCGTTCGTCGTCATCGTGACGGACGAGGGAAACGGATGGCGAACGTCCCACACGATGCCGCGCCCGACGGCGCACGAGACAATGCCCGTCGAGACGAGCGTCCGCGTCGAACCGGCGAAGCGGCGTTCAAGCGTCCACGCGGCATCCGCATCCAAGGCGCGGCGAAACGCCGCCGCCGCGCCCGCCGGCAGTTCCGCCGCAACCGCCAAAAGACCGAGCCCGCACAAAAGAAAAAGAATCGTCCGCTTCATACCGCCGTCTCCACAACAATGCCCGACGCGCACGGGCCGTTCACGCCGACAAGCGAAAAGGCGAATGCGCCATCCTCCCGCCGCGTCACGGTCAGGGTCACCGCGTCCCGTGGGAAGACGACCTTCTGGAACTTGAGCCGGCGGAAGGTCTGCGTCTCGGGGAAGTCGCGGAAGACCTGTCTCGCGAAGTGGCGCAGGTAGAAGAGTTGCGCAACGCCCGGCAGAATCGGGAAGTCGGGGAAGTGACCCCTGAAGCATTCCGCGTCCGGCGGGAAGACGAGTTCGGCGGCAAGTTCCCCCTCCTTCACCCGCCAGTTGCGCACGACCGGTTCCTGCCAGTTGGCGGCAAGAATCGCACGGACATCCGCCGCGGAAACCTTGCCACGGTCGTTGACCGGCAGTTCCCGGACGAAGCGGAACGTTCGCGGGAAGGCGATGGCGGGAATCGTCGCGTGAAGGTCGTGGCGAAGGCGGGCGCACGTCTCGGCGTATGTCGTCCGCGCAAGCGCATCCGCCCCCCGTTCGGAAAGCACAACGACCGCCCCCAGTCGGGGAACGACTTTCCCATTCGCCTCCACTCGGGCGCGGGCCACGTAGGGATGCCGCTCCAACGCCGTCTCCACGTCGGGCAACGAGACGAACTCCTCAAGAATCTTCACGCGGCGATCCGTGCGCCCAAGCAGACGAAAGCGGTTCGGGGCCGTAAACGCCGCGCCGTCGGACATCCGAAATGGGCGGCTCATCGCGAACGGCGAATCAACCTCCAGCAGGCCGCCCTCGACCGACCGCGCCGAAACGCCCGCCGCGATCGTCCACTCGTCGCCATCCGTCCGCCTGCGCCAGGCGACCGTTCCCGTCTCCGTGCTGCCGAAGATTTCAAGCGGACACACCCCGACCGCCGCCCGAACGGCAAGCGCCGTCTCCTCCCTGAGTTCGCTGCCGGCCGTGACAATTGCGGCAAAACGCCCCCTCAGCGCGGCAAAGTCGGGATGGTGCAGGACGTTTTCGAGGAAGGACGGGGTCGTGACGAAGACGACGCGCCCCGCGCCCTGACACGCGGCGGCGAGTTCCTCCTCCGAAAGAACCGTCGCCGAATGCACCGCGCACCCCGCCGCCGCCGGTGCACGGACGCGCCAGAGCGCACCATACATATGGTCAGCCGGAACGGAGGCGACGACGAGCGGCGCACCGCCCCAGACTTCGGGGAACGCCACCACGAGCGCCGCCGCGTCCGCCTGAAGCGCGGCTTCGGAACGAACGATTTGCTTTGCCGACCCCGTGGAGCCGGACGTCCTGAACACGACCTCAGACACGGCGAACCTTCCGCCGATAGAGCCGTTCGCCAAGGAGAAGCGACCCCATCAGCACGTAGGCGAGAAAACCGTTGTAGAAAACCCAGGCCTCACGCGACAGGAACACCGTCCCAACCGTCACCACGAGATGCGCCGAAAGAAACCAAACCCAAACGAGCGTGACCCGCCGACAATACCGAACGCCCCGTTCGTCCAGCACTTCGCCCATCTTCCGTGCGAAGACCTCGACAAGCGGCGTTCGGAAAAGCGACACCGCGAAGGCGGCAAGCGCAATCGCGACCATCACCGCCGGATAAAGCCGAAACCAGACCCTCGCCTTCAGGAAGTAAAGCGCCCAGACGACCAAAAGAGCCGGCAGGATGCGCTTCATCACATTCCCTGTTCGAGCATCAGTTTCTCAATGACCCCGGCAACGTCGCCGAGCGTCCGAATCGACTTGAAGTCCTCGGCCTTCACCTTCAGTTTCGTCTGGTTCTGTAGACGCACAATCAAGTCCACAGCATCAATGCTGTCGAGGTCGAGGTCTTCGTAAAGCCGCGCCTCCGGCACAAGGGACGACGGTTCACACTCGAACTCGCTCACGAGAACGCTCTTGATTCCTTCCAAAATCTCCGTTTTCGTCTTCATTTTCAATCCTCAATGGCAATTCCCGCGTTCGCGGCGATGAAATCAGCAAGCGAGGCAATCGTCCGGAAATGGACGCGGTTCTCGCTGGAGTTCGCCTTGAACTTGACCTGATATTTCTTGCGGAGCGCAGCCCCGATTTCAAGCGCATCAATGCTGTCGAGACCAATCCCGTCTCCAAAGAGCGGTTGGTCAGCCGCCAAATCCGCCGCCGTCAACCCGTCAATCTCAACGGAAGACAGGATGACCTGGCGGATTTGCTCCTCCAATTCACTTCGTTTCATGCCCGGTATTATACCAAAAACGGCCAGCCCACATCAGGTCTTCGCCGACAAATCATCGCCAAGTCGCTTGAGCCACTTTCTTCCAAGCATTTCCTTGCGCTTCATATGGTCGAGAACCTCCGCGACAAACGGATTCGTCTCGAACACGCCGCGAACGCCCTCGAAATCGGCTTCCGTCGTCGCTCCAAGTCCGTCAAAACCAAAGCCCGTCTTCGCCGAAAGGGAAAACTCCTTGCGGGCATCCTCATACAGCATACGGTCAAGCGTCAGCACGGAGTCAAGCCAGCGGCGGATAATCGATACAAGCGAGGCGGTCGTGATCTCGACTTCCCTCAACCCGAAATACGTCAGCATGAGCCGATAGGCCCACGTCCATTCGTACTCATAATAGCGTTTGTGAAGGTCGGCAAAGCGGCCGTTCAACTCGTCGCACGAATCGATGGCCTGCGACTCCACGTCGTTCAGGATTGCGCTCACGCCGGCATGCGGTGCAATCAGTCCCGCAACATCTATCCAGTCGCCAAGTCCCGTATCGGTCTTCGGAGGCAGGTGGGCGACATAATCACCATCGGGGCAGGTCTCGAGACGGGAGATGAGGGAATTGCCGAGGAACTTGTCGATGGCGAGCCGATAGAAGCGCAGACCTTTCTCAAGCGCGGCATTCGTAATGCGCGCACTCTGATAGGCGTAGGTATCGCTTGTCGCGCCCGAAAGGGCCTTCAACTTCTCCAGTACGTCCACGCCCCGCACCATCTTGTCAATCGTGTAGGGCGAGAGAAGGTTGAAGTTGACTTGGTCGAGACGCCCCTCCTTCGCACGACGGTCGCGCTTCGGCCACTTCCGAACGTCGCGAATCGTCCCGACGCTCCGCAAGTTTACGCCAGGGACGAGATAGGTCACGCCCTTTGACTCAATCAAGTAGGAGAACGGAAGGTTCGTGGTGTCGGGATTCGTCGTATGTCGCCCCATCACAAGCGAAAAGGCCCCGATTCGTGCCGGCCAGAGAATGTAGGAATCCGATGACGTCTTGGAGCCGCGCTCCAACGCCCCCTGGTGAATCGGCCCGAGTTTGTACATGTGATTCGACTGGTTCGACCCCGAGCCGGCGTTCATGAAGCTGAACATTCCCGCAATCAAAAGCGTGGACTTGTGGTGCGTGACGGTGAACGGCCCGGCGAAGACGGCGCAGGCTTCGCCGTTCTCCTCCTGACAGTTGCAGAAGAAGAGCGAATCGGAAGCCGAATAGCCGTGCCCGAGGTCGCAGGACTGCCCCACGTAGCATCGCGTGATGCGCGTGCAATCCTCAATGGAAGAGCCGTCCTGCACGATGAAGTCGTCGGCAATCACACCGCATCCGATGTGGACGGGCGAATCGCGGCGGCTCATCAGCGAACCGTTCGAAAGCCGCGCCGCACCTTCGACAACCGCCGCGTCCCCGATGCGGACGTTCCGTATCAGCCCCGTATCGACAATCGTCACACCCGACCCGATGACGCCACGAGACGCCATACGCCTGTCAACACGACATCGTGCCATCCGCTTCAGATTCGCAATCAGGTTCGGGCGATGCCGATACATGGCCTCCAAATAGGCTTCCTGCGCCGTCAGCGCATCGTGGATGGTGACCTCGCGTCCGCCGGTTTCGTTCAGAACGGAGACCTCAACGCCATTTCCGAAGGATGTTGGGCCATCCACGTAAATCTTGTCCACGTTGCCGATGTGCGTCCGTTCGCCGATGTCGTAGTTCGCGATATAACTCCTGACGTTTGAGATGCGCACGTTATCGCCAACCGTAACCGCGTGGAGCGTGGCGTGGTAGATCCCCGCCGGTTTGCGTACGCCGCCGGCCTGCACGAAAGACTCCGCAAAGACCCCCAACCGGCAGTCGCCTGAAAAGGCGACGTCCCGTACGCGGCCCGCGTCAAAACCGTCCTTCACCCGCACGGAAGACCAGTCGTCCGCCGTGCAATCCGCCGCCTCCAACCGTTCAATTTCCGTTTCGGTCAAGGCGCGGTATTCATTTGCCCCCATCGGACTTTCTCCCATTATGTGTAGCGCAGAACTTCGTCCACCGTGGTATAGCCGTCGAGAATCGAGCGGATGCCGTCTTCGCGCATCGTTCGCATGCCGAGTTCGCGAGCCTTCTCGCGAATGACGAGCGTCGGCGCACGGTTGTTGACGAGTTCACGGAGCGGATTCGACATCCGCAGATACTCGAACACGCCCTTGCGACCCTTGTAGCCCGTGCCGTTGCAGGTCTTGCACCCACGGCCGTAGTAGAACGGACGGCCGCCAATCTGGTCTCGCGTCATTTCAATGCGATCCAGCGTCTCGTCGTCAGGCTCATACGACTGCTTGCATTCGCGGCAACAGGTGCGCACAAGTCGCTGACCGAGTACGCCCTCCAGCGTGGAGGAGAGCAAATACGGCGCAACGTTCATGTCAACGAGACGCATCACCGCGCCCGCCGCATCGTTCGTGTGCAGGGTTGAGAAGACGAAGTGGCCCGTCAGCGCCGCCTGCACGGCAATCTCGGCCGTCTCGAGGTCGCGGATTTCGCCAATCATCATCACGTCCGGGTCCTGACGCAGAAAGGCGCGAAGCACCTTCGCGAACGTGTTGCCCGCATGCGCGTCAATTGGAACCTGCACGATGCCGTCCACGTTGTATTCGACGGGTTCCTCGGCCGTCAGCAGTTTCGTGTCGATCTGGTTGATGCGGCGCAGAATCGAGTAAAGAGTCGTCGTCTTACCCGAACCCGTCGGGCCGGTCACGATGAAGATGCCGTTCGGCTTCTCGATGTCCATCGTAATCTGCTCGTAGACGTCTTCGGGCAACCCCACGTTCTCAAGGTCGAGCGAGGTCGCCGACTGGTCGAGAATACGCATAACGACCGATTCGCCGTGCGCCGTCGGAAGGCACGACACGCGAAGATCGACGGGCTTCCCCGCGACCGTCAGCGCGATGCGCCCGTCCTGGGGAATGCGGCGTTCGGCGATGTTCAGGTTCGAGAGAATCTTGATGCGCGAGATGATGGCCGGGGCCATCTTCACGTCCGGAGCCTTCATTTCGTAGAGCGCTCCGTCCACGCGGTAGCGAATCTTGAAGTCCTTCTCGAACGGCTCGATATGGATGTCCGACGCACGATCGACGACGCCCTGGTAGAGGACAAGGTTCACGAAGCGAATGATCGCCGACGAATTTGCCGCGTTCTCGACCGAGGCGATGTCGTTCACGTTGGCCGTCAGCCCCTCGTCGTCCGACATTCCCTCACCGAGGGACTTAATCATATCCGCGACGGATTCGTTCGAATCGCCGTAATACTGGGCGATGCGGTCCATCACGTCCTTCTCGCGGGCGAAGACGAACTTCACCTCCTTCGAGAGGGTGAAGAGCATTTCGTCCGAAATCCGAGGATCAACGAGATCGAACGTCGCGAGCGTGACGGACGAGTCGTCCGACGCGACGGGGAAGACGTTGTACATACGAGCGGTCGAGGCGGGAATTGCATTCGTCACGTCCGTGTCGATTGTCATTGCGCCGAGGTCGATGGCCTCGGTATCCTGATACGCCGCCATTGCCGCGAGCAGGTCATCTTCGGAAAGAATGCCCTGATCGATGACGAGCTGGCGAATCGTCTTCGACTCCGTCTTCGAGAGTTCCTGCAAATCCCTTGCGGTTGGCTCGTCGATGTAGCCGTTCTGAATGAGAATCTGGAGAATCGGATCAAGCATGGCTTACCGTCCGTACCCTTCTTCTTTGAGTTTCTGCACGACCGAATCCGGGTCCTGCGACTTCGTGATGAGGTCTTCGTAGGAGATGAAGCCCTGCCGAAAGAGGTTCATGAGCGACGTGTCGAGCGTCATCATGCCGAACTTCGCGCCCGTCTGGAGGTCACTCTTGATCATATTCGTCTTGTTGTCACGGATGCGCGAACGGATTGCGTCCGTCGAAGTCATGATCTCGAACGCCGCGACACGCCCGTGGACTTCGCCGTTCGCGTCGAGTTTCGGTAGGAGAATCTGCGAGATGACCGCCTGCAAGCCCGCCGCGAGCTGCGTGCGGATCTGCGCCTGCTGGTTGGTTGGGAACGCATCGACAATACGGTCGATCGTTTCCGCCGCGCCCGTCGTGTGGAGCGTTCCGAACACGAGATGACCCGTTTCCGCCGCAGTAATCGCCGCACCAATCGTCTCAAGGTCGCGCATTTCGCCGACGAGAATCACGTCAGGGTCCTGGCGCAGGGCGCGGCGAATCGCCTCCGCGAAACTCGGCACGTCATCGCCGACCTCACGCTGCGTGACGAGCGACTTCGCCGACGTGTGATAGAACTCAATCGGATCTTCAATCGTGATGATGTGCACGCTTCGCTCATGGTTGATTACGTCCAGCATCGAGGCGAGCGTCGTCGATTTGCCCGAACCCGTCGGACCCGTCACGAGAATCAGCCCACGCGGCTTGAAGAGGAGTTCCTTCGCCACGGGCGGAAGACCGAGTTGTTCGAGCGTCATCAGTTTCGATGGAATCTGCCGCAGAACCGCGCCATACCGCCTGCGCTCCTTGAAGATCGAGACGCGGAAGCGCGTGCCGTCTGGATGCGCGAGCGCGAAGTCCGCGCCGCCGTTCTTCTCGACTTCGGCCATCTGGGCATCGGTCGATATCTCCTTCACGAGGCGGTAGGAATCCTCTTCCGAAAGCGTCTCATCGGAAAGCGGCAGAAGTTCGCCGTTTACGCGAAGTTCAGGCGGCATATAGGCCCGGATGTGGAGGTCGGACCCCCCCTCGTCAATCGTCGCCTGCAGCAATTCCGGCATTGTGATGTCCATTCTCGAATCTCCTTAAGTTTGTTGTCGTTAGTTGTTGTCTTCCTCCGTCAGTCGGCATCGCCCATCGTCACGCGAAGAACCTCGGCGAGGCTCGTCATGCCGCTCGCAACCTTCAGCATGCCGTCCTCGCGCAGAGTCCGCATGCCCATTTCACGGGCTCGCTGGCGCAGGAGCGTCGCGGGGGCGTGGTCAAAAATCAGGCGCTGAATCGTGTCGTCCACCTTGAAAATCTCGAAGATACCCTTGCGGCCCTTGTAGCCGCTGCGGCCGCACCGGTCGCACCCCACGCCGTGATACATCCGTTCGGGCATCGTCTTCGCAATCTGCCCCAGCATCTTGATCTCGCGTTCGGTTGGCGTGTACGCCTCCTTGCAATTCTCGCAGATGGCGCGGACGAGCCGCTGCGCCATCGCCGCCCGCAGGGCGGACGCAACGAGAAAGGGCTTCACGCCGATGTCGAGAAGTCGCGTCACGGCGGAAGGCGCGTCGTTCGTGTGCAGGGTAGAGAACACGAGGTGACCCGTCAACGCGGCCTCCATCGCGATGTCGGCCGTTTCCGAGTCGCGGATTTCGCCAATCATCACGATGTTCGGCGCCTGACGCAGAATCGAGCGGAGTGCGGCGGAAAAGTCCAGCCCGACATCCTTGTTCACCTGCACCTGGTTGATGCCGCTCATCTGGTATTCGACCGGGTCTTCGACCGTAATCAGTTTCTTGTCGGGCGTGTTGATCTGGCCGAGGCAGGCGTAGAGCGTCGTCGTCTTGCCCGAACCCGTCGGCCCCGTCACGAGCACCACGCCGTCCGGCAGTTTGATGAGCCGCTCGAACGTCGCCTGGTCGTCGGTCAGGAAGCCGAGCTGCGGCAGACCGAGCGAGAGGTTCGACTTGTCAAGAATACGCATGACGATCGACTCGCCGTGGTTCGTCGGCACCGAACTGACGCGGAGGTCGAGATCCTTGCCGTTCACGGTGATCTGGATACGCCCGTCCTGCGGAATGCGCTTCTCCGAAATCTTCATCTTCGACATGATCTTGATTCGCGAGATGATGGCGCTCTGAAGGCGTTTCGGCGGCGAATCCATCTTGCGGAGCGCACCGTCAATACGATAGCGTACGCGGAACTCCTTTTCCATCGGCTCGATGTGAATATCGGAGGCCTTCATCTTGATGGCCGTCGTAATCAGCATTGTCGCGAGTTTGATGACCGGAGCATCGTCGCCCGTCGCATCCTCTGCCCCGCCGAGAATCTCGTCACGTGTCTGCACGTCGGCGGTATCGCCGTCCGAATAGAGTTTCGCCATCGCCGCCGCCACTTCCGCACGCGGCGAAATGACCGCCTCCACGTCCCGCCCGTGTAGCACGTAGCGAAGCGAGTCAATCGCATCGTACGCCATCGGGTCCGAAAGCGCCACGGTAATGGATTCTGCGTCGGACACGACGGGGACGACCCCGTACTTCTTCGCAATCTCTGCCGGAATCTCCTTCGTGATTTCGGGATTGATTGCGTCGGCGTTCACGTGGACGTATTTCATGCCGAACTGATCGGCGACCGTTCCGAGAACATCGTCTTCGCTGACTGTTCCCCCAGCGACGAGGACATCCAGCGTCGTCTCGTTTTCGGCCTTCATGGACTTCGAGGCAGCATCGACCTGTTCGGCGGTGAGAATGCCGCGCTCGGTCAGCAGTTGCACTACGTATTCATCATTACTCGTCATTGTGATTCAGTAGTATACTATAAAAGGCGACTACTGGCAAGGGGGCGCACCTGCTGGCGTACTCGAAGTTAGGCGACCGGGGCCGGCATCCGCCGTGCGCCCTCATTCACGAGGGCCGTATTCGATCGGAAACCACGTGCGGTAGTAGTCGTCGCGATGCCAGGTATTGCCGGCGGAAGCGTAGTCGCAGAACGTTACCGTCTCACCGAGCGCACCCTCCGGGTTCTCGTGGTGCGACCCAATCGGAAGCGTCGCGGCAAAAGTCATCCAGAAGTCGTCCGACGGCGTGCGGACGGCATTGAAGGAGGGAACTGCCGCGCCATCCACAAAAACGCCGTGCCGAAGCGGCTCGGTTAAGTCGCCGTCGGCGAAGCGGCTGTCGCGGGCGAGCAGGACGGGCCCGCGCGTAAAGGCGACATGGTGTTCGAGCGTGTGCGCCACGACGGGCATGTCGAACTCGATCTCAACGACGTCGCCGAGCGACCAGATGCGCGAAATCGTGTGATAAGCGCCGCGTACGACGCCCTTCTCCGCCACACCGTTGACCTTCACGACGGTTTTCGCGCTCCACGCGGGAATGCGCAGACGCAACTTGAGCGCACCCGTCGTGTGGCTCACGATGCGGGCGTAGTTCTGCCGCGGATAGAGGGAATACATGTCGAAGCCCTTCACGAGCGCGGAGGTGTAGAAGTTGAAGGTCGCCGTCTCGCCATTCGACCTGTAGAATTCGCGCAGGAAGCAGAGGAATCCGCGCGGACCGTTCGCCGTGCAGCAGTCGGTGTGCATGAAGCAGTGGTGTTGGCCATGGTAGCGGTTGCCCGAAAGCGGCGTGTAGCCCGCAAACTCCGATCCGTCCGCCTTCAACGCGGCGAGATAGGCGTTGTAGAACGTCCGCTCGATTTGGTCCGCCCATTTCGGGTCGTCCGTCATCTCGAGCAACTTCTCGCAGAGCCGCATCCACGTCGTCGTCACGCACGTCTCCTGAAGGCGCGTGTAGGGCAGATGCTGCTTGTGCGCCCCGTGGAACCACGCCTCGGAACTCGCCATCCCGCCGGCGAGGTTCACCTCCTCGCGGGCGATGTCCTCCGCCGTGCGAACCGCCGCGTTGAAGAGGTTGTCGATTTCCTTCTTGCTGGCATCGCCCTTCGACTGCAGAACCTCGACGTATTCGAGCAGACCCTGGTAGCAACTCATCATCTCATACGCCTTGTCGCGTCCGTACTTGCAGACATACTCCCAGCCGGCGTTCTTGTCGTAGTCCGAACCGTTCCTGTCGGCGACGGACACGCCCTTCAGTGCGAGGTCGATGAGGCGCGGACCCTTCGGCGGCTCGGACATCCCCTTCACGACAGACGCCGCGAAGTCGAGGTACTTCCGCGCCGCCGCCTCGCCTTCCGCCGCGGCAACACGGCGATAGAGCCACACCACCGGCTCCAGGATGGACGAACTCGCATATCCCGACCAGTTCCCCGTCTGCCACAGTTCGCGCCCGCGCCGTCCGTTCGGGCCGATTTCCGCAATCACGTAGTCGCAGAGACGCCGACAGGCGTCGAGCGAACGGCGGCCGCTCGCCGCGTCCGTCTTCACGACCGCATCGTAGTGATGGAGCAGTCCGAGCATCGTGTACTTCATGCCCCACACGTCCCAGCCCTCGCCGCAGCGCAGGTCGTCCGGATAGTTGCCGATGTAGCCGTTCTTCTCCTGACTTCCGAGAATGCGGTCAATGCCAAGTCCGATATCCGCCGCGATTTTCGGCGAACGCGAATAGGCGGCATAGGGGACGGCCGAATGCATGTACTTGCCCCAGAACTCGGTCTGCCACCCGTGCCGCCGCTCCGTCTTCTCGAGGAACGGCGCGGTGATGTAGGCGACGTCCGTGCCGCCGACGTGGCGTTCGACCATCGCGTCCAGCCGTTTGCCAAGATAGCCCTTCAGCCGCACGTCGCCAATTTCTGCACGCAGCCCCGTCGCGGCAAGCGGCGCAATCGTCAGGAATAGAATCGTCCTTTTCTTCGCTATGTTCATTTTCAAGCAACCTTTCACTACTTATTATATCAAAAGAGGCGAAGCGCGAATCGGTCGCCTCGACATTTCTACGGCGCAACTCAAAACCAATGCGCGTGAAACCGGCACAGATAAGGAGTCGCTCCGTTTTCCGGTCTCAGAACCGGTAGGTAATGGTGAAGCCCGCCGCGTGGGAAAGTCCACGATGGAAGGTGAGATGATAGGAATTGCCGCGCTCGTCGTGCGTCGTCATCGACTTGCTGTTCGACAGCACCATACCATAACTGAGCGAGAGTTCAAGCCCCTTCCAGCACCGCCAGCTCAAGCCGATCGTTCCGATGTGGCGATCGCCTCGCGGCAGCATGGTTGATTCCTGCGTGGGGCTTGTCGCGTCCGTATCGAACACGTATGAGCACATCACCGTCCAGTTCTCCGCAAGATCCCACGATGGCGCAAACGAAAAACGCCATGTATCCCGCCAGTTGAGGCGAATCGGCTTGTCGCCATGCGGCAGGTTGAAGACGAGCGTATCCATACACGACCACTGCGTCCACGAGGCCATCGCACCGAAATGTACGGTTTTCGTTATGTCCCAGTTGAAGCCGCCAGCAATGGCCTGCGGCAATTCGAGATCGGCGCTCGCCCGTCCCGTCGTCTGCCGCGCCGCCGCATCGACGGCGCTCATCACGGGCGGATACGCCATCGCGTAGGAACCTACGCTCGTCCGCGACCTCCCCCTCACGTGCACGTCCGTCTTCGACCTGTAGACGAGACCCACGGCGAAGTTGTCGAACATCTTGTAGCTCGTGCCGACTTGAAAGCCCATGTCGCCGAAGCCGTTGTCGCCCTTCAGCCAGTTGTTGAGCGTTCCGTAGTTCGTTCCACCAAGTGCCGCACGGGGACTGGAGGTCTGCTCGAAGTCGAAGTAGAGAAAGCGAAGCCCCGCACCGACCGACCAGTCGTCCAGCACCTTGTAGGCAAGGTTCGGCGCGAGCGTGTAGCCCTGCACGAGCGTCTTGTGCGAGTTCCAGTCGCAGTCCCAGCCGCTGCCATAAGTCGTGCCAAGCCCCCACTCCGGGGCCATACCCAGTCCGAATGTGAAACCCCACGGCAGTGGCGCGACCATCTGGAAACTCGGCAGGACGAAGAAGCCCGGATCCATGTAGTCGGCGGTCTTGCCGTTGACCTTCACGCGGGTGCGGGGATGCTCCGTGACGAAGCCGACTGAGAACGCGGCGTTCGTCAGGTCAGAAAGCGTCGCCGGATTGTTGAAGTTCGCCGACCCATCCACCGCACGGCCGACAAGCGCACCGCCCATCGCGTGGGAGACGGATGAAGGCTCATACAGGGCGAAGCCGCTGGCGAACGACTGAAGCGCGGCACAAACCGCCGCCGCAGTCAGAAGAGTTTGTCGCAAATTCATGACTTTGCCGCGCCGGGCTTGCGGGCTTCGGGCGGGATGGGCGGCAGTCGCCCGTGCTCCAAGAGATCCCTCACAATCATGCGCATATCCGTATCGAAGTCGCCCTTTACAATCCAGCGCAAGTAGTTCGGCTCGTTCAGCATCATCTTCCGCAGGGGCTCGCCCTTCTTCTTGCCGAAATTGATGCAGAGTTCGCCACCCTTCCAGCGGAGCATTCCCTGTCGGTCGGCGTTCAGCGGATCGTGTGGGACGAGATATTCATCCATCTCATTCACCGTCTTTGGCAGGTCGCCGTACATTTCCATCTGCGCCTTCAGCACATCCAACGTCGCTCGCGTATCCGCCTCGGCCCCGTGCGCCCCCTCGTGGGGACGGTGGCAGTAGAACTTGACCGCCGATGTGAGGTCTCGCGGCTCCTTGCGGTGGTAGATGCGCTGAACATCCACGTGCTTGCGTCCGTTCGCATCAAAGTTCATCCCGCACCGTGCGAACTCCTCCTCAAGCAGGGGTATGTCGAAGCGGTCGGCGTTGAACCCGGAAAGGTCGCACCCGTTGAAGTAGTCGAAAATCGGCTTTGCCATCTCGGCGAAAGTCGGGCAGTCCTTCACGAGTTCGTCCGTGATGCCGTGAATGGCCGTCGTTTCGGGCGGAATGGGAATGGTCGGGTTCAGAAGCCAGCACATCGGGACTTCCGTCCCGTTCGGCATGACCTTGATTGCCGCAAGTTCGATAATGCGGTCGCGGCGCGGTGAGACGCCAGTCGACTCAATGTCGAAGACGATAAGCGGTCTTTCAAATTTCAGATTGAGCATATCAGGTTGTTCCGGTAGAGGGCGCGAATTGCGTCGCAATCAAGGGTATGTCCGGCGCGGTAACTGACGACCGTGCCGACGAAACGGTCTGCCCCCGTCAGGGAGAGAGCCGCCATCAGGTCAAGCGTCGCACGATGCCAGATGGGTTCGAGAAACTTGCCGTTCACAGGAAAGCGCGGCTCGGTGTAGTACTTGCGCGGGCCATGGATGAGGATGTTCCGCTCGTTGTAGCCCCAGTTCCGTGTCGCGGCGAAAAGTTTGCCCACGGTCTTTGCAAGCATGTACTGGCGGTGTGTCGCATTCGTTCGTGCGAGCGCGGCGTAACGGAAGGTCTCGGGGGTCGCGTCAAAGAGCACACGCTGCTTTCCAATCACCGTATTCCACGAAATCGCGCAGTCAATGCGCAGGTTGCGTTCGCCCTTTTCGGCCGGGAAAAAGAGCAGAAAATCGCCGCGCTTGCCGCCAAAGGCCACCGGCTCCTTCACCGTCACACATGTCGCTTCTGACGCGCCCTCGACGCTCTTTGCATGATCTACCGCCTTGATGAGCGGTAGGGACGACTGGTCGAACAGCGGCGGATCACCGCTCCTCACCTTCAGAAGCACGTCGTCGAGGCCCAACCCCGCCTTGAGGGCGATGATGTGTTCGACCATCCGCAGATAGTTGTGGGGACTGCCCGACCGTAGCACAAGGTTCTGTGCACTCGTCCAAAGGTTCGCGATATCCACCTTAGTGTCAAGTTGTTCGGGCTGATCCATGCGGCGAATCCACCAACCGGGACGTTCGCTCGGGGCGAAGGTCAGAACCTGTTTCTCGCTTCCCTTGAACGTGCCAACACCGGCGACCGAAGCCTCCCCGGCGAGTGTCACGCGCCGCATAGGGAAAGGCGACGAACGATCGGCGGCGAGCCGAACCTCATCAATCTCCTGATTGCGAAACGATTCATACGCCGCAGCAATCGACGCGGCGCTTCCGAACACGGTTCGTCCTATCTTATATTCGGGCATCTGCATTCGTAGCATTATACCATACAACGCAAGAGCGGTTTTTGTGCATAAGTGAAGGGAAAAGGGAAAGGGCCGGCGGCGTCCTACTCTCGCGCGGGCGGGTCCCGCACTACCCTCGGC
>CAVAHB010000078.1:0-14606 GCA_963588415.1 Faecalibacterium sp. CAG:74 | reverse complement strand
CCTACAAGGAGACGTTCCAGAAGGCGATTCGCGCGCTCGAACGCGGCCGGGCGGGGCTTGGGTTCGTGAAGGACTACCACGAGAAGAGCCTCGACGAACTCCTGAAACTCCTCGCCGTGCCGAACTCCGAGCGGCACTTCCAGATGTACGAGGCCCTGCGCAAGGGCGCAACGGACGAGCAGATTTTCGTCCGCACGGGCGTGAAGGGCTATTTCGTGGAACAGATGCGCGAACTCGTGCAGGAGGAGGAGCAGATCCTCCTTCACAAGGGCGGCTTCCTGCCGAACGACCAGCTCGTGCAGGCGAAGAAGGACGGCTTCTCCGACAAGTATCTTTCCCAACTCCTCGGCGTGCCCGAGAAGGACATCCGCGCCCAGCGCACGGGTATCGGCTGCGTCGAGACCTGGCACAAGGTGCCCGTTTCGGGCGTGGAGAACCAGGCCTACTACTACTCCTCCTACAACGGGAAGGCGAACGAAGTCCCCGTCAGCGAGAACCGGAAGAAGGTCATGATTCTCGGCGGCGGGCCGAACCGCATCGGCCAGGGCATTGAGTTCGACTACTGCTGCTGCCACGCGGCGATGGCAATGCGCGAAATGGGCTACGAGACGATTATCGTCAACTGCAACCCGGAGACGGTCTCCACGGACTACGACACCTCCGACAAACTCTACTTCGAGCCGGTGACGGTGGAGGACGTGCTGCAGATCTACGAGAACGAGAAGCCCGAGGGAATCATCGTTCAGTTCGGCGGCCAGACGCCGCTCAACATTGCACGCGGGCTGCAGGAGGCGGGTTGCCGAATCCTCGGCACGTCGGTCGATTCGATTGACGACGCGGAAGACCGCGACCTCTTCCACTCCATCATGACCCGCCTCGGAATCCCGATGCCGGAATCGATGATGGCGAGCGACCTCGACGGCGCGCTCGACTGCGCGGCAAAACTCGGCTATCCGCTCATCATCCGTCCGAGTTTCGTCTTGGGCGGGCGCGGCATGGAGGTCATCTACGACGAGGTGATGTTGCGCGAATACGTGGCGAAGGCCGTCGGCGTGACGCCCGACCGCCCGCTCTACCTCGACCGATTCCTCTGCCACGCGCTCGAATGCGAGGCGGATGCGCTCTCGGACGGTTCGGACGTGTTCATCCCGGCGGTCATGCAGCACATCGAACTCGCGGGCATCCATTCGGGCGATTCCGCCTGCGTGCTGCCCCCGGCGGGCATTCCGGAGGAGAATCGCAGGACGATTCTCGACTACACGCGGAAGATTGCACAGGAACTGAAGGTCGTCGGCCTTATGAACATGCAGTTCGCGATTGAGAACGGCAAGGTCTATGTAATCGAGGCGAATCCCCGCGCCTCCCGCACCGTTCCGCTCGTCTCGAAGGTCGCCGGCATCCAGATGGCGCGGATCGCGACGCGGCTGATGCTGGACGAGACTGTGAAGTCCCTCGGCCTCGACCGCCGCCACGTGATTCCCTACTTCGGCGTGAAGGAAGCGGTTCTGCCGTTCGAGAAGTTCCCGGAAGTCGATCCCGTGCTCGGGCCGGAGATGCGCTCGACGGGCGAGGTGCTGGGCTTGGCGGAGACGTTTGGTCTCGCCTACTACAAGTCGCAGGAGGCGGCGGGCTCGCCGCTCCCGACCGAGAAGGGCGAGGTGCTCGTTTCGCTGAGCGACAAGGTTTCGGACGCAGTCGCGGCGGTAAAGAACTTCACGAAACTCGGTTTCGAAATTGTCGGCACGGAAGGCACGATTGCCTTCCTGAAGGAAAACGGCGTGGAGGGTCGCGTTATCGCCAAGATCGGCGAGGGTCGTCCCGACGTGCTGGACGCCATTAAGAACCGCGAGGTGAAACTCATCGTCAACACGCCGTCGGGTCGCCGCGATGCGCGTGCGGACGACTGCCGAATCCGTCAGGCCGCAATCAAATACAAGGTTCCGTACCTCACGACGATTGCCGCGGCCCTGGCCGCCTCGGAGGGCATCGCCGCCGCGATGAACGGCAAGGGCGAAGTCCGCTCGCTCCAGAGTTATCACGCATCGATCGTCTCCTGACGGACACGATTGGAATCCGCCGTAGCCGGAGGGGGGATGGAACTCCACCCCCAAATCGGGCGGCGGATATGATAAAATATGCGGCAATGGCTACGACGACATCACTTGCTCACCTGATACTGAAGTCCGCCGGAATCTACTCCGACGAACAGCTTTCGCGCATTGCAACGAGCCGGGCGGCGAATCCCGGAATGGGTCTTGCCGAAGCGGCGGTGAAGTTCGGCGGCAAGAAGGAATCGGAGTTCCTCGCGGCAATTGGGAGGGTTCTCGGGCTTGAAGTCGTCGATCTTGAGAAGCGCCAGCCGAATCCGAATGCGCTGACGCGCCTTCCCGCGTCCGCCGTCTACCAGTACAACGTGCTTCCGTTCCTGACGGACGAGCATTCGCTGACGATTGTGACGAGCGACCCATTCGACACGACGGCGGCGGACGGGCTTCGGCTGATCGTCGGTTGCGTAATCCGAACGATGCTGGCCCCGAAAGAGGATGTCGAGAAAGCCGTCAAGAAGTATTACGGCGTCGGCGCGGACGCGATTGAGAAGATGATCGAGGACGGTCGGTATTCGGTGGACGAAGACGCTGGGTCAATGACCAAGATTGACGTGAACGAGATGGGCGAGGAGGCCTCGATCGTCAAGTTCGTGAACCAGATCATCGCCGAAGCCGACCGTCAGGGTGCGACGGACATCCACATCGAGCCGCAGGAGACGGAACTGCGCATCCGCTATCGGATTGACGGCATGCTGCACAAGGTGGACGTTCCCCCGCAGTTGAATCGGCTGAAGTCGGCGATTATCTCGCGCATCAAGGTGATGGCGAACCTCGACATCGCCGAGAAGCGTCTGCCGATGGACGGGCGAATCGGCATTCGGATTGGCGGGCAGGATATCGACATCCGCGTCTCGACGATGCCCGCCGCCTACGGCGAGTCGGTTTCACTGCGTCTTCTCGCGAAGAGCGGCAGTTTCGTGAAGATGGACGACCTCGGTTTCAACGACCGCGATTTCGCCGTGGTGAACAAGATTATCCACCGCCCGAACGGCATCTTTCTCGTGACGGGCCCGACGGGTTCGGGCAAATCGACGTCGCTCTACTCGTTCCTTTCGGAGGTGAACAAGATTGACGTCCGCATCATGACGGCGGAAGACCCGATTGAGTATCACATGGCGGGCATCAACCAGGTGCAGATGCAGTCGGACATCGGCATGACGTTCGCCCGTGCGCTCCGCGCCTTTCTGCGGCAGGATCCCGACATCATCATGGTCGGTGAAATCCGCGACCGCGAGACGGCGGAAATCGCCATCAACGCCTCGTTGACCGGTCACATGGTGTTCTCGACGCTGCACACGAACGACGCGGCGGGTGCGTTCCCGCGTCTCATCGACATGGGTGTCGAGCCGTTCCTGATCGCGTCCGCGGTGGCGGGGGTGATGGGCCAGCGGCTCTGCCGCCGGCTCTGCCCGAAATGCCGGCGGGAAGTGCCGCTCGACCGCAAGTACTACACGCTCGCCCATCCGTCGGAGGGCGACGTCGTCTTCGAGCCGGTCGGGTGCGAGGCGTGTACGCGCACGGGCTACAGGGGTCGCCGCGCACTCTTCGAGGTGCTGGAGGTTGACGAGG
This sequence comes from Faecalibacterium sp. CAG:74, assembly GCA_963588415.1. Taxonomy (GTDB): domain Bacteria; phylum Verrucomicrobiota; class Kiritimatiellia; order RFP12; family UBA1067; genus UBA1067. Next base: position 10,929 of record CAVAHB010000078.1, on the reverse strand, counting down.
ACATCGAAAGCGCAATCGTCCGCCGAGAGAACGCGACGCAGATTCGGAATCTGTCGATTGAAAAGGGAATGAAGACCCTGCGCGAGGACGGATGGGCAAAGGTCTTCAAGGGTGTGACGAGCGTCAAGGAGATTATGCGCGTCACGGAGGAGCAGTGACCGTGAACCAGAAGATGGAAGAGATGAGGACGCCGCCGAACAACGCGGAGGCCGAACGTGCCGTACTCGGCTCGATTCTGCTGGACGCGACGGGTCGCGGCGGCGACCGCGTAATGGACGTATGCCTGACGGGCGGCATTTCGCCCGAGACGTTCTTCGATCCGCGCAACAGGACGATTTACGCGACGATGCTCGACATGAACCGCAAGTCGAAGCCGCTGGACGCGATTACGCTGATGGAGGAACTGCGCGTTGCCAACAAGGTCGAGGCCGTCGGCGGCGTGGCGTACGTGCAGTCGCTTATCGATCAGGTTCAGACGACGGCGAATGCGGAGTACTACCTTTCAATCATCCGGGCGAAACAACTGCGGCGGACGCTGATTGACCGTGCGATGAAGACGATCGGCAACTGCTTCGACGAGGCGAAAAACCCGGACGCGCAGGCGGTGCTCGGCGAGGCTGAGAAGGACTTCCTTGAAATCGGACTGCGCGGTACGGCGACGATGCCGTGGTCGGAGGCGGTGCAGAACAGTTTCGACCGAATCGACCGGATGTTCAGCACGAACGGGAAGACGCTGGAGGGGCTTTCGACAGGTCTCACGCATCTCGACGAGAAACTGCAGGGGCTCAAGCCCTCTGAAATGATTGTCATCGCGGCGCGTCCTTCCGTCGGCAAGACCTCGCTTGCGATGAACATCGCCGAGAGTTGTGCGCTCGGACTGGACATGAACAACGTACCCGTGAAGACCGACGGCGGCAAACGCCATCCCGTGATGATATTCTCGCTGGAAATGCCGGTCGAGGCACTGACGAAGCGTATGATCGCGGGTCGCGCCCACGTGAACACCTGGCGGCTCAACCGTGGCCTCTGCCCCTCCAGCGAGAAGAGAATGCTCATCAACAACCTGACAATCGCGGCGGGCGAACTGAAGAACGCGCCAATCTACGTGGACGACACGGCCTCGCTGGATGTGATGGACTTGCGCGCACGTGCGCGGCGGGCGAAGAAGGCGCACGGCATCGAACTGATTGTCATCGATTACCTCCAGCTCTGCGTGTGCCGCGAGGCGGCGCGGCAGGCGAGCCGACAGATCGAAGTTTCGATGATTTCCCAGCAGATCAAGGCGATGGCGAAGGAACTCAAGATTCCCGTCATTGTGCTTTCACAGCTCAGCCGTGCGAACGAGCAGCGCAACGACAAGTTCGAGCGTCCGAAACTCTCCGACTTGCGCGATTCGGGTGCCATTGAACAGGATGCGGATGTCGTCTTCCTCCTGCGTCGCCCCTCGCGGACGCCGACCGACCCCGAGTCCAAGGACGAAACCCTGGCCATCATCGACGTGGCGAAGAACCGCAACGGCGAGACGGGCGAAGTGAAGGTGAACTTCCAGCGCGAGTTCACGCGCTTCAGCGACCGCGAGATTCCGAGAAGCGAGGAGTCAAACTACCAAACTTCCGAACCGCCGCCAGAGCAGGGCGAGTTCTGCGAAGACCCCACGCTCTGAAACGAAGGAGGAGACCTGAATGGAAATCGAAACACACGCCGTACGCAATCTCGTTTCGCTCGTCGGACGGCCCAACACGGGCAAGAGCGCCCTCTTCAACCGAATTGCCCGCAAGCGCGTGGCCATCGTCTTCGACCAGCCGGGCGTCACCCGCGACCGCGTCACACGCGAGGTCGAGATTCTCGGACGGAAAGTGATGCTCGTCGATACGGGTGGAATCGCCTTCGACCGAGGCGTGACAAACGACCCCCTTGACAGCGAGACGCGCTCGCAGGCGGAACTCGCCGTCGGGGATTCCGCCGTCTGCGTGATTGTCGTCGATGCGCGTGCGGGAATCATGCCGCTCGACATGGAGGTCATCAAGCGCGTGCGCGAGTCAGGCGTTGCGTGCGTCATCGCCGCCAACAAGTGCGACACATCGCTAGACGACTGGCGTGCGGCGGAGTTCGAACGCTTCGGTCTGCCCGTGTTCGCCATCTCGGCGGAGCACGGGCGCGGCATCGAGGACTTGTTGAAGGCCGTCACCGCTCGGCTCGCCCCCGTGAGCGAAGAGGAAATGTCGGCACCGCCCCTACGCGTCGCCATCGTCGGGAGACCGAACGCCGGCAAGAGTTCGTATGTCAATCGGCTCCTCAATGCGCCGCGTGTCATCGTCTCGGAGATTCCCGGCACGACGCGCGACGCGGTTGAAGTTCCGTTCACCATCGGATCGGGCCCGGATGCTCGGCACTACATGCTCGTCGATACGGCCGGCATGAAGCCGCATACGAAGATGTCCAAGACGTCGGTGGATAACTTCTCGCTCTTCCGTTCCGAGGCGGCGATTGAGGAGGCGGATGTCGTCCTGCTCGTACTCGACCCGACGCTCGGCCCGACCATGCAGGACAAGCGCATCGCCGGAAAGATACTGGACGCGAACCGCGCCTGCGTCATTCTCATGAACAAGTGGGATCTTGCGCAGGAGAAGGGCATGACCGAGACGAAGGCCGTCCCCGCCCTGCGAGCCATGATGCCGTTCCTTTCCTTCGCGCCAATCGTCTTCTGCTCGAACAAGTCCGGCTACAACATCCGCCGTACGGTGGACGCGATTGACGCGGCGGCGGCCTCGGCCTCGATGAAGTTGCCGACGGGCATGCTGAACCGCGTCATTGAAGTGGCGACGAAGAAGACGCTCTCCCCGATGATTAAGGGCAAACGCCTCAAAATCTACTATGGTCTTCAGGTTTCGACGAATCCGCAGACCCTGCGGCTCTTCGTGAACGACCCGAAACTCGTCACGCCCGCCTACCTTTCCTACATCGAGCGGCGAATCCGCGAACGCTTCGGGCTTGAGGGCGCACCGTTGCGCATCTTCCTCAAGGCCCGTACGCGCAAGGACCTGACGAAGCCGACGGCGGGCTGAAACCCTCCGCCCCACCCCGACGGAAGGTGGATAAACTCCAGCCGAAAGCGGCTTTCGCGTCGGCTTGGGCTTTTATGGTATAATATGCGCCTGATTTACGAAAGGAATGTCATGAAATACGACAAGAACCATGCGCTTCTGGAGTGCGATATTCCGGGTTTGCCGCGGAAAAGCGGCAAGGTTCGCGACGTTTTCGACCTCGGCGACAGGTTGCTGATGGTCGTGACGGATCGCATCAGCGCGTTCGACGTGATGTTGCCCTGCGGTGTGCCGGACAAGGGCAGGGTGCTGAACCGCCTCTCCCTCTTCTGGATGAGCTTCCTCGGTATGAAGAACCACCTCATCACCGCCGACGTTGCCGACTATCCGACTGCGTTGCGTCCCTACGCGGACGACCTGCGCGGCCGGTCAATGCTCGTGCGCAAGGTGAACATGATTGAAATCGAGTGCATCGCACGCGGCTACCTGACGGGTTCGGGTTGGAAGGAATACCAGAAGTCCCGCACGGTAAACGGCGAGAAGTTGCGCGAGGGCTACGAGAACGCCTCGCGGCTGGACGAGGTGCTCTTCACGCCGACCACGAAGGCGGCGATTGGCGGCCACGACGAGGCGATTGACTTCGCCGCAACCGAGAGACTCGTCGGCGCGGATCTCGCGAAGGCCCTGAAGGCGGCCACCGTCGGCCTCTACGAGAAGGCGGCGGAACACGCCCGCAGGCACGGCATCATCATCGCTGACACGAAGTTCGAGTTCGGGCGCGACGCGGATGGCTCGCTGATCCTGGCGGACGAGGTGCTGACGCCCGATTCCTCCCGCTTCTGGCCCGAGGCCAGTTACAGGGTGGGGGCGAACCCGCCGTCGCTCGACAAGCAGTTCGTGCGCGACTGGCTCGATTCGGTGAACTTCAACCACCAGCCGCCGGGCCCGGTGCTGCCGGACGACGTGATCGCGAAGACGCATGAAATCTACGTCAAGGCGTTCGAGGAACTTTCGGGCGAGAAGTTCGCCTGAAGATAGCCATGCGCGACAAAACAAGACTAACACACGAGACTAACACAAAAAAGACATAAGGAAAGAGGTTAAATCATGGGAATGTTCGATCAGGTTCGCGAGGCGATGAAGATGCGTGCCGAAGCCAAGCGCATCGAGGCCGAAATCAAGAAGATCACTGTTGAGTATGCGAACGGCGGCATCACGGTCGTCGCGAAGGGCGACATGTCGATTGACAAGATCGTCATCGAGCCTTCCGCCTACGACGAGGTGAAGGCCGGCAAGCCCGCCCGCTTCGAGACGATGCTCTTCAATGTGGTGAACGGGGCAATCAAGAAGGCACGCGAGGCGACCCAGCGCGAAATGGCCAAGATGATGCAGGCCAGCGGCGGCATGGGCGGTCTCTTCGGCAAGTAAGGAGGAAGGGTTCGCGTGGCCCAATGCTGAAGCCGATTGACGAGCTTGAGAGGTGCCTGGCGCGGTTGCCGGGGTTCGGTCGCCGTTCCGCCGCGCGTGCGGCGCTTGCGCTCGTCCGCGAGCAGGGGAGACTTCTCGACCCGCTCGTCGCCGCACTTTCGGACGCGAAGGGTCGCGTCCGCTGCTGTTCGCGGTGCGGAGCGTTCACGACGGTCGAGTGCGACCCGTGCGCATTCTGTATGGACGCGACGCGCGAGGGCGGCGTTCTCTGCGTCGTGGAGGAGCCGGCGGACGTGCTGCCAATCGAGGCATCGGGTGCCTTCCGCGGCCGCTACCACGCACTCGGCGGCAAACTCTCCCCGGCACGGCGGATGGGGCCGGAGAAACTGCGCCTCCGTGAACTCGTCGAGCGCGTGAAGGCGGAGGGCATCCGCGAGGTTCTGCTCGCGCTCTCCACGGATATGGACGGCGACGCCACCGCCGGATATGTGGCGGAACTGCTCAAGGGGACGGACGTTTCGCTGACGCGGCTCGCCTTCGGCCTACCGGTCGATTCGGGCATCGCCTACTCCGACCCCCTCACGCTCAAGCGGGCGATTGCCAATCGCGTGGCACAATGACCGGAAAGGAATCGGAAGATGAAGGCGAAGACGTTCATTGATCGGGTGGAAGTGCAGGTGCGTTCGGGTCGGGGCGGCGACGGCGCGATGTCGATGCGCCGCGAGGCGCTCGTCGAGTTCGGCGGACCAGACGGCGGCGACGGCGGCCGCGGCGGCGACGTCGTCTTCAAGGCCTCTGACCACGTCAACTCCCTCCTCTCACTCTACTACGACCCGCGCTGCTTCGCCCAGGACGGTGCGCCGGGGCAAGGACAGAAGATGTACGGCAAGCGCGGCAAAGACCTCGTCGTCCCCGTGCCGCTTGGGACGGAGGTCTACGACGTTGAAACGGGGCTGATGGTCGCCGACATCACCGAACCCGGTCAGAGCGTGATTGTCGCGAAGGGCGGCGCGGGCGGTTTCGGAAACGTGCACTTCAAGTCATCCGTCAACCAGGCCCCGACCGAACACACGCCCGGCGGCGAGCCGGAGGAAAAGCGGCTTCGGCTGGAACTGAAGACCATCGCCGACGCGGGGTTGCTCGGCTTCCCGAACGCGGGGAAGAGTTCGCTCCTTTCCGTCCTTTCCGCCGCGACGCCGAAGATTGCGAGTTATCCGTTCACGACGCTGAATCCGATGGTCGGGACGGTCGTCTACGACGACTGGGCGAAAGTCCGCATGGCGGACGTCCCCGGCATCATCGAGGGCGCGGCAAAGGGCGTGGGGCTCGGACTCGCGTTCCTGAAGCACCTCGAACGCTCGAAGGTGCTCGTGTATGTGATTGACATGGCGGGAACGGACGCACGGAACCCGTGGACGGACTACGAAATCCTTCGGAAGGAAATTGACGAATACTCCGCCGAACTCGCGGCACGTCCGGCGATTGTCGTCGCGAACAAGATGGACGCGGAAGTCTCAAAGGAGAATCTCGTACGCTTCGTGGAGGAGACGGGCGTTCGCCCGATTGCCATTTCGTGCGAGTCGCGGGAGGGGCTTGAGGACTTCAAGGCCGTACTCCGCAAGGTCGTGCAGCCGAAGACGAAGTTCCACCACACCCACGCGGATACGCCCGACCTGAAGGATATGCCCGATACGACGGGCGACGAGATTCCTGCCGAAGCCCTCAAGTTCGCAACCTTCCTCAAACTTGAGAAGCCGAAGGCGAAGAGCCACCCGAGCCGCGGCAACATCCACTGAGGGGAACGCGCATGGCGAATCTGACGCAACTGAGGATGCTGGAGGAACTCGACGGTTTTCTGCTCGTCGACAAGCCTGCAGGTATCGCGTTTTCGTCCGTCGTGAAGACGGTGAAGCGCAAGTTCAATCTCGTGAAGGTCGGCCACGGCGGTTCACTCGACGCGGCGGCCACGGGCCTGCTCGTATTGCTGATCAACGGTGCGAACCGTTATGTCGGGGACGTGATGGGCGCGGATCGCGCCTATTCGGGCACGATGCGCCTCGGGCTGAAGACGAACACGCACGACATTCAGGGCGAAAAGACATCCGAAGTCGATTCTGCCGCGCTCCCGAACGAGGCGACGGTTTGTGCCGCGCTTCCCGACTTCAGGGGGGACGTCTTCCAGACGGAGAGCCAGTTCTGCAGCGTCCGCCGCGAAGGCTCGGCCCTTTACGAGATTGCCGATACGGGTGCGCACAAGCCGTTCATGGCGCACGTCTACCGGTTCGACGTGACGGCGTTCGCCCCGCCCTCCGTCGGGTTCGAGGTTCTGGCGACGAAGGGTCTTCTCGTGAAGACGCTCGTGAACGACTTCGGCGAGTCCCTCGGCTGCGGGGCGACGCTCGAGACCCTGCGCCGGACGCGCGTCGGGCGATTCGATGTCGCCGAGGCGATTGGCTTCGACAAACTGCTCGACACGGACATCAAGGATTTCGCATCATGCGTGAAGCCACTCGCAACGGCCTTGCGGTAGGCTTCTTCGACGGCGTTCACCGGGGACACCAGGCGATTCTCGCCAGAGCATCAAGTGTCCTCACCTTTCGGAATCACCCCCTTTCGGTGCTTGCGCCCGACCGAGCGCCGCGTCTCATCATGTCCGTCGAAGACCGGCTGGCGGCGATTGCCGCGTGTGGCGTGAGCGACGTTCGCGCCCTCGACTTCACGCCGCGCCTCGCGTCGCTTTCCCCCGACGACTTCATTTCGCGATATGTGTCCCACGCCCGCGTCTTCTGCGGCGACAACTGGCACTTCGGGCGCGGCGGCGTCGGGAACGCCACCTACCTGCGGATGCGTGGGATTGACGCGGAGGTCGTCTCGTATGCGGATTACGAGGGACAGCCCGTTTCCTCGACGCGAATCCGCGCCGCACTGTCCGACGGCAGGATTGACGCGGCGACGGCGATGCTCGGCCATGCGTGGACGATGCGCGGCGAAGTCGTCGCGGGCAAGGGCTTCGGACGGAAGATTGGCTTTCCGACAATCAACCTGAGGCCGATAACTGGATTGGTTTTCCCGCCCTGCGGCGTCTACGAAGTTCGCCTCGCGGGAGTGAAGGGGGTCGCCAACTTCGGGTTCGCGCCGACGATGGGCGAGCGGGCGTGGAAGGAACCCACGCTCGAGATCCACCTGCTCGCGCCGCCAACCGCCGCGCCGCAGCCGGGCAAAAGCCTCGCCGTCGAAATCGTCCGATTTGTCCGCCCGGAACGGAAGTTTGAGAAACTTGAAGATTTGCAGAGACAAATCGCCGACGATTGTGATACAATATTGGCATGAAAACGAGAAAACCCATTGTCGTCATTGTCGTGCTCGTCGCCATTGCTGCGGGGGCTATCTTCGGTTATCGCAAGTATGCGGACTACGTTCGCAACCAGGCGGATAAGCGGGCGTCGGAATGTCTGCAAGCCTATTTCCGTGCGGCGGGGGACGGTTCACCGAATGCGGTGGCGTGCGAGGAACTCAAGAAGGTGATGACTGAAATGGAGACCGTTTCGCAGAAGTGCAGTCCCGAAATGGCGAAACTTCTCTTCGACCGACGCCTCGACGGCGCCTTCCTCGTCGGCGACTATGCGAAGGCCGTGGCGATGATAGACGAACTGACGGGCTACTCGGAGAACTGGAAGGAAGGCGCAAAGGCGAAACTGCGAGGCCATGCCGCACAGATGGCCGGCGACAAGGCGACGGCCCTCAAGGAGTTCGGCATCTTCGTCGAGACGCTGGTCAAGGACGAGACGATGAAGGATGAAATCGATCCCTGCACGGGCGTGGCGTGGACGAAGGAAGGCCTTCTCGCCCGCAACAAGAAGCGCATGGCCGAACTTGCCGCCGACATCGGCCAGAAGGACGTGGCCCTAAAACTCCGTGCCGAGGCGAAGGCGCACTACCTCGCGGCGATTGCCGAGGCCGAGGCAAGCAACGACACCGAGGCGAAGACCGAACTTGAAAAGGATGCGGGCGACGTGCTCAAGTGAAGTCGGAAGGAGTTAGTCCATGGGTTTCTTCAAGGCCTATGACATGCGCGGAACGTTCGGGGTCGATTTCGACCCCGAAACCGTTTATGGCGTCGGGCGGGCTTTGCCGCGTGTCATCGGCGGCCCGCGCTGGCTGATCGGGCGCGACTGTCGCGAGAGTTCGCCGACGGTACACGATGCGCTCGTGCGGGGGCTTTCGGACGCAGGGGCGCGAATTTCCGATCTCGGGCTGTGTACGACACCGATGGTTTACTTCTTCACGGCGGCGGATGGATTCGACGGGTCGGTGATGATCACGGCCTCTCACAATCCGCCGATGGATAACGGGTTGAAAGTCTCGAAAAGAACGGCTCTTCCCGTCGGCTATGCGGACGGGCTGAACGAGATCGAGCGGCGGATTGCCGCCGAACCGAAGGTTGCGCCGCCGCAAACGGAGTTGCCGAAGACGGAAAAATTGGACGGATTGCCGCGCTACCTCGTCTGGCAGCGCGAGCACGGGCCGGTTCTGCCGGCCGATTCGGGGCTTCGCTATGCGGTGGACTGCTCGAACGGCATGTCGTCCCTGCTCGTGCGCGAACTCTTTCCCGGCGCGGAAGTCATCAACGACACGCTTGACGGCCGATTCCCCTGCCATGCGCCGAATCCACTGAAAAGCGAGGCGCGGGAGCAAATCGCCGAACTCGTACGCGAGAAGAAACTTGACTGCGGCGTAATCTTCGATGGCGATGCGGACCGCTGTATGTTCGTCGATGAGCGCGGCGAATTCGTCCAGCCGGACTACCTGATTCCGATTGTCGCCCGTGCGACGCTGGCGAAACTCGGCGTGGCGGGCGCGGCAAAACCGAAGATCATTCACGATGTGCGCACGTCACGCGGGGCGATTGAGGCGATTCGTTCGCTTGGCTGCGAGCCGGTGATGGTGCCCGTCGGACATGCGTTTGCGAAACCAATCCTGCGCAAGATTGGCGCGGTGTGCGGCGGCGAACTTGCGGGACACTACTACTTCGGCGAGTTCTTCGGATGCGATTCGGGCGTCTTGGCCGCGCTTCGCATCCTGAACGAGACTGCGAAGGCGAAGGCGGCGGGGCTGACGTTCTCCGAACTGATGCGCCCGATTTGCGCGAAGTACGCCAATTCGGGCGAACTCAATTACAAGGTCGGGGACAAGGATGCCGCGATTGTGCGCGTTCTCGCGACGGCGCGGCGGAATCTGCCGGCGGAGGTTTCGCGAAGCGAGATGGACGGCATTCGCATCGACTATGCCGAAGGCTGGTTCAGCGTGAGGAAGTCCAATACCGAGCCTTACCTCCGCCTGCTCGTCGAATGCGACACGGCGGTCCGGTTGAAGGCGTGGGTGGCGTTGCTTTCGGAGGCCGTGCGTGCTGGTTGACTTCCACGTCCACTCCACGGCAAGCGACGGAACGATTCGCCCGGACGAACTCGCCGAACGCGGCAGGGATTTCGTTGCGATGGCCCTCACCGACCACGACAACTGCGATGGCGTGGAGGAGTTCCTCGCCGCACCACTTGATGGGGCGGCCGTGCGGCGCGTCGCAGGCATCGAACTTTCAATCGAACCGGGCAAGAGTTTCCACAAGTTCCATCTGCTCGGTTTGGGCGTTGACCCGACGAACGAAGGGCTGCGGGCCTTTCTGCGGCGCGTTCTTGAGGGACGGAATGAACGGAACCGCAAGATTCTCGCGAACTTCGCACGGCTTGGCATTGCGATTCCGTCGGATGAAATTGCCGCATATGCACACGGGGACGTTCTGGCCCGGCCGCATTTCGCCAAGTGGCTGGTGGATCACGAGTATGCGCCCGACGTGAAGAATGCGTTCGAGCGTTATCTCGCCCCGACTTCGCCCGACGCGACGACCTGCTACGAAGATCGCTGGCATCCCTCGCAGGAGGATGCGTTCCGCACGGTTCACGCGGCGGGCGGTCTCGCAATCATGGCGCACCCGAAATACTGGGAGAAGCACTGGAAGTTCTTCGGCGTGGACTTCGACAAGGCCGAGCGCGGTCTTGCCCAACTCAAGGAGGCTGGTCTGGACGGCGTGGAGTCGATTTATCAGGCCAATTCAAAGCGGGAGAACGTGGAGTTCACGCGCATTGCCCTCAAACTCGGCTACCTGACGTCGGCGGGGAGCGACTTCCACGGCGACAACAAGCCAGGTATCCGCCTCGGCATGGAAGTCGAGGAGTCGTTCATCCGCCCACTCCTTGAACGCCTTTAAGTCGTCGCAAGATTGCGTTGGAACACGACGGGAAAGCAGCCGTCTGACCCTCAGGGCGCGCGGGGATTCTCCATATATGGACTCGGGTGCTGTCCATATATGGACAAACCGTTCTCCATATATGGACAGACGCAAATCCATATATGGACAACTCGTTCTCCATATATGGCCAGCGGTTTCTCCATATATGGATTT
>CAVAHB010000077.1:0-4423 GCA_963588415.1 Faecalibacterium sp. CAG:74 | reverse complement strand
TATATGGACTCGGGGGTTGTCCATATATGGGCTCGGCGGTCGGACAGGAAGGGGATTCGCGCCGCTCACCCGCCGTCGAAGATTCTAACGCAGAGGGCGTGGAAAAATCGCAAAAAGCGTGGCACCGCTGGTCGGTTCAAGCGGGGGAAGGGGAAATGTGGTATAATACGGATATGAAACTTGACCCCACGAAGATGAAGGACTGGCAGATTGCCGAAGCCGCCGAGGAGACACTGAAACCCGCCGCCGAACTGGCGGGGAAACTCGGGCTCTTGGAAGGGGAGTGGTCTCCCTACGGCAAGGTTCTTGCGAAGATAGACGTGACGAAAGTGCTGCGGCGCGTTGGCGCGGGGCGGCGCGGCAAGTACATCGACGTGACGGCGATTACCCCGACGGCACTGGGCGAGGGCAAGACGACGACAACGCTCGGGCTTGTCGAGGGACTTGGTAAACTTGGCAAGAAGGTGATGGGGTGCGTACGCCAACCGTCCGGAGGGCCGACGTTCAACATCAAGGGTTCGGCCGCCGGCGGAGGGCTTGCGCAGGTCGTGCCGCTGACGGCACTCTCGCTCGGCCTCACGGGCGACATGGACGCGGTGACGAACGCGAACAACCTCGCGATGGTCGCGCTCAACTCGCGCATGCAGCACGAGCGCAACCACGACGACGCCTGGCTCGCCGAACGCGGACTCGTGCGGCTTGACGTCGATCCCGAACGCATCCAGTTCCGCTGGGCGATGGACTTCTGTGCGCAGGGTCTGCGCAACATCGAAATCGGGCGCGGCGGGAAACTCGACGGCTTCACCTGCAATTCGGGGTTCTACATTTCCGTTGCGTCCGAGGTGATGGCCATTCTCGCCATGAGCGCGGACTTGGCGGACTTGCGCACGCGGCTCTCAAGGATTGTCGTCGCCTACTCGAAGTCGGGCAAGCCCGTGACGACGAGAGACCTCGAGGTGGACGGTGCGATGTGTGCGCTGCTCGTCAACGCAATTAAGCCGACGCTGATGCAGTCCCTCGAAGGTCAGCCGATGCTGGTTCACGCGGGGCCGTTCGCGAACATCGCCATCGGGCAGAACTCGGTGGTGGCCGACCGCCTCGCCTGTGCACTCGCCGACTATGTGGTGACGGAGAGCGGCTTTGCAAGCGACATGGGCTTCGAAAAGTTCTGGAACATCAAGTGCCGCTGTTCGGGGCTGAAGCCCGACGCGGTTGTGCTTGTGGCGACCGTCCGCGCACTGAAGGCGCACGGCGGTGCGCCGGCGGTGAAGGCGGGGCTTCCCCTCGATCCCGTCTACACGACGGAGAACCTCGAACTGGTTGAGAAGGGGTGCGACAACCTTCGTGCGCACATCGACATCATCCGCCGTTCGGGCGTCCAGCCCGTCGTTTGCCTGAATGCGTTCTACACCGATACGCCGGCCGAGCGCGACCTCGTGCGGAAGATGGCGGAGGCTGCGGGGGCGACGTTCGCGGTTTCCGACCACTGGCTCAAGGGCGGAGAAGGGGCGGTCGAACTCGCCGAGGCGGTCGTCCGCGCCTGCGACGCGCCAAACGACTTCCACTACCTGTGCGATCTCGGCGAACCGCTGAGGGACAGAATCGAGAAGCAGGTGAAGGAAGTGTACGGCGGCGACGGGGTGGACTACGAACCGGCCGCGCTTGCGAAACTTGAGGCACTGCAGGGCGACCCCGAGACGGCGAGGCTGCCGATTTGCATGGCGAAGACGCAATACTCGCTCTCGCACGACCCGAGCCTGTACGGCCGCCCGAAGGGGTGGCGGATGCCGATTCGCGACATCCTCCTCTACCGCGGCGCGGGGTTGGTCGTACCCGTGGCGGGCGAAATCAAACTCATGCCCGGCACGTCGGCCTCGCCGGCCTATCGCCGCATCGACGTGGATGTTGAAACAGGAAAGGTGAAAGGTCTTTTCTGATGAAACGAAAGATTGTCCTCATTGCGAGCCTTGTCGCCGGTCTCATTGCGGCGATCCTGACACGCGCCTACGTGGTTTCGTGCGAACGCGAGGCGCAGGCGCGGATTGACGCGCTCAACCGCCGCTATGGCGGCACGTTGCAGGTGCTCTGCTTCAAGCGGGATATTCCCGGCGGCACGGTGCTTTCACGCGGCGATCTCGGCTCGATTCCCGTGCCGGCCTACGGTATGCGCGGGCAGGCCGTGCTTGAGGACGACCTCGCGTCTGTCGTCGGGCGCAAAGTCATAATCGGACATTCAACACGCGACGTACTCTTCTGGTCGGACGTCGAGGGCGGTGAATCGACGGCAAAGGGTCTGTCGTCCGACATCAAACGGCAGATGCGGGCGATTTCCATCAACTGCATGGGTGCGGCGAGCGTCTCTGGGATGGTGAAGCCGAACGACCACGTGGACGTCATCGGCACGTTCACCTTTCCGGGCGAGGACGGGCGCGTGCGCAAGGGCGACATCGTGACAAGCACGATTCTCCAGAACGTGCTTGTTTTGGCGACGGGGCAGACGACGGCCAAGACGCGCACGGAAAAACTCGGCCTGAACCAGGGCTATTCGACGGTGACGCTCGAAGTCACGCCGCGCGAGGCGGAGATGCTCGCCTTCACCGAGCAGATGAAGGGGCGGTTGACGCTGACCTTGCGCAACCGCAACGACACGACCTTCGAACGCGAACTGCCGAAGGTGGACTTCGAGAAGATTCGCAGTGAAATCGAGGAACTGAACCTGAAGCGCCAGCAGAACAACTACACGGGAGGGCGCTGATGCAGTTGACGACGCTGATTGACGGGGTCAGGACGAGCCACGAACTGACGGACGGCAGTTATGTGATTGGGCGCAGCCCGAACTGTCGCGTCCGCCTGAACTTTCCGGATGTGTCGGAACGCCATGCGATTCTGACCGTCAGGGACGGACGGGCGATTCTTGAAGACCTGCATTCGGCGAACGGAACGTATGTGAACGGTGAGGCGGTGGATTCGCCCGTCGTGCTGGACGACGGGATGGTCGTTCAGATCGGGGCGAGTATGTTGCGCGTGAGCGAGGATTCGCCGTCCGCCGAACCGGAAGGGGAAGGGGACGAAGGCGAGCCGATTCCAGTGGAAGATGCGGCGGACGCGCCACCGCCTCCCGACCCCCTGCGGGAAATCAGGCGGAACGTGCAGGAGCAGATTCAGCGCGAACTCCTGAAGCGCATGGACATGAAGCGTCTGACCATGCAGGGCGTTGACCGCGAGGGGCTTGAGGAGACGGCGCGGAAGAAAATAAGGCAAATCATCGACGAGGTCGTGGCGAAGAGGCGTCTGCCGGAGGGCATCGACGCCGTGCGACTGGAGGACGACGTCTTCAACGAAGCGATGCGGCTCGGACCGCTCGAGGAACTGCTGGCCGACGATTCGGTGAGCGAAATCATGGTCAACGGGCCAGACAAGGTCTTCGTTGAACGCCACGGCAAACTCGTGCTTTCCGACTGCCAGTTCACGGACGACGCAAGTGTGCTGGCGGTAATCGAGCGCATCGTCGCCCCGCTGGGGCGGAGAATCGACGAGTCCCAGCCGTATGTGGATGCACGCCTTTCGGACGGCTCGCGTGTCAACGCAATCATTGCGCCGCTCGCACTTTCCGGCCCGACGATTACCATCCGAAAGTTCTCGAAGAAGGCCCTCACGCCGGACGACTTCGTGCGCTTCGGCACGTGGACGCACAACGCGGCGGAGTTCATGAAACTCTGCGTCCTCCTGCGGAAGAACATCATTGTCGCGGGTGGCACGGGGTCTGGCAAGACGACGCTTCTCAACCTTCTTTCGGGCTACATTCCGCATGACGAGCGCATCATCACCGTCGAGGACGCGGCGGAACTTCGGCTTCAGCAGCCGCACGTCGTGCGGCTGGAGGCGCGGCCGCCGAACATCGAGGGGCGTGGCGCGGTGACGATTCGCGACCTGGTGAAGAACTGCCTTCGCATGCGTCCCGACCGCATTATCGTGGGCGAATGCCGCGGCGGCGAAGCGCTCGACATGCTGCAGGCAATGAACACGGGGCACGACGGGTCTCTCACGACCGTCCACGCCAATTCGCCGCGTGATGTAATTTCGCGACTTGAGACGATGGTTCTGATGAGCGGCATGGAACTGCCGTCCCGCGCCATTCGCGAACAGATTGCGAGTGCGGTGGATGTCATCATCCACGAGTCGCGAATGTCCGACGGCTCACGCAAGGTCGTGGCCATCACCGAGGTGACGGGGCTCGAGGGCAACCAGATTGTGATGCAGGATATTTTCTCGTTCCGCCAGACGGGTGTCGGCGAGAAGGGGAGGATAATGGGCGAATTCCGTGCGACGGGGGCGATGCCGACATTCTTCGAGCAACTCGCGGGGCGAGGCATTCGTGTCGATCCGCGAATGTTCGACCCAGACTTCACGGGGAACGTTAACG
>CAVAHB010000076.1:0-13406 GCA_963588415.1 Faecalibacterium sp. CAG:74 | reverse complement strand
GTGGAACGACAAGGTGTTCGTCTGGTGGCATCCCGACGACGGCTACATGGTGGAGGTCGTCGCCGAATGAACGTTCGGATGACGCGAAAGCGGTTTTGTTCGGCTACGACGGGCGTCGTTCTGTCGCAGATGTTCCTTGGCATTGCCCACGCGGCGGACTTGATGTCGAGGTCGCCTTTTGAAGAGGAAAACAAGGACTATCTGACAACGCAGATCCTGACGTATCTGGGCAACAAGCGTTCGCTTCTGAAGTTCATCGGCAATGGCGTCGATCTCGTCAAACGGAGACTTGGAAAGGAAAGACTTTCCTTCTTTGATGCGTTTTCCGGCAGCGGGATTGTGTCGCGCTTCATGAAGAAACACGCTTCGCTCATCATTGCGAACGATTTGGAACTGTATAGCCAAATCGTCAACCGGTGTTATCTGACCAACCGTTCGGACATTGACCGCCGGGAGTTTGACGGAGTTTTTCGGAAATGGGTGGATTATACGAGAAGTCATCTCTCGCCGGGCGTCATTACGAGATTGTACGCGCCTCTTGACGATTCGGACATAAAAAGCGGCGAGCGGGTTTTCTACACGCACGAGAATGCCGTTCTGCTCGATTCCGCGCGACGGGCGGTCGATGCCGTCGTGCCGCCCGAATATTTCAATCTGATTATGGGACCGCTTCTTGCCGAAGCGTCGATTCATCCGAATACGTCCGGCGTGTTCAAGGGGTTCTACAAGAACCGTCGGGGAATCGGCGAGTTCGGGGGCGAGGGCAAGAACGCCCTGTCAAGAATCTGCGGAACGGTCGAATTGAGCAAACCCGTGCTGTCGAACTTTGATTGCGACAGCATTGTCCTGCGCGGCGACACCAACCAAATCGTCGAAGACATCGACGAAGTCGATCTTGCGTATTTCGATCCGCCCTACAACCAGCATCCGTATGGATCGAACTACTTCATGCTCAACATTCTTGCGGAAAACAGGGAACCGGTTTCGCTCAGCCGCGTGAGCGGAATCCCCGGAGGCTGGAATCATTCTAAATACAACAGGAGGCGCGAGGCCGAAGGAACGTTTTTCGAGCTTCTGGGAAAGACGAAGGCGCACTATCTGATGATTTCCTACAATTCGGAAGGATTCATCTCGTATGACCGCTTTATCGGCTTTCTCAAAACGCTGGGAGAGGTCAAACCCGTCGAGATAGAATACAACACGTTCAGGGGCAGCCGGAACTTGCGAAGCAGGTCGCTCAAGGTGACGGAGTATCTGTTCCTCGTCAAAAGGACGTGAAGGAGGTCGAAGAATAATGGCTCATAAACTGCAGTTGAGCAAACAGCGCAAGGGGACGGTCATCAACGCGAAGTCAAAGCGTCAGGAATCGTCCCTCCTGCTGGCCGTTGACCGCGTTCGTGATAGCCTGCTTGCGGAATTCGGCGCTTTGCGCGTGGTTCGTGAATCGCAATGGCATTTGAAGGCCGTGATAGAGCGTTTGAAAGTTCAGTTTCCCGACGTGTCTTTTTGTTCATGCCTTGAGTCTTCGGCAATGAAACCCGATGGCGGGGTGCTCTCCATCGAAGATGGTTCCGGTCGCCGTTATCCGATTTTAATCACGGAGAAGAAGAATCAGGGAACGAATGACTTGCGGATGAGGCAGGGCAAATCGGTTCAGGCCAAGGGCAATGCCATCGAGCGGCTGGGCAAGAACGTGATTGGTTTCCGGGCCTCCCTGTTGTCCGAATCCATATTTCCGTTCGTGTGCTTCGGGGACGGCTGTGATTTTGCCGCCGACTCGAGCATCGTCGATCGCGTCAAGACGATTGCGATGTTTGGTTCGTTGAACGAAATCCATCTTCACAACGAAGGACCGCAAGGCGTTTTCAACCGAGGCACGTATTATTTCAGAGTGCCGCAATGGACTGAGGACGAGATGTTCGCCCTGTCGTTGGAGGTGGCGCGTCGAAGCGTGTTGTATTATTTCTCAAAGTATGGGGAAAGGGCTTTCATGAAATGAAGAATCCGTTGCGTTCGAAGCGGGCCGAGTGGTTCGTCACGCTACCGTCGTTTCTCTGGCTCGCGCTTTTCTTCGCGATTCCCGCGCTCATCGTATTCGCGTTCACCTTCCACGGGCACGACGCGAACGGCGGCGTCGGCGAGTGGAGTTTCGCGACGTGGCGCGAACTCGTGAACCCGGACTACCCCGCCATCGTCTGGAACACCCTGCGCATCTCCTTCGAGGTCACGGTGTGGTGCATCATCCTCGCGCTTCCGTGCGCCTACGCGATTGCGCGGATGAACCCGCGCTGGCGGGCGATCGTCGCGGGGGCGATTATGCTGCCGTTCTGGACGAGTTTCGTCGTGCGCGTCTTCGCGTGGAAGACGATGCTCCACCCCGACGGCTGGCTGCAGTCGTGCTATCTCGTCTGGCTGCGCGTGAGGGAATGGATGTTCGACTGGCTGCCGGGCTTCCTGCAGAAGTTCTTCGCGTGGGTCGGGCTTGCGTCGTCTGCGCCGGTCGATCCCGCGTCCTCGACGATACTCGACTCCGAGGCGGCGGTCGTGCTCGTCTCGGTGTATTCGCTTCTGCCGTTCGCGATTATGCCGATCTACACGGCAGCGGAGAAGTTCGACTTCTCCCTGCTCGAGGCGGCACGCGACCTCGGCGCACGCGGGTTCTACGCCTTCCGCAAGATCTTCATCCCCGGCATCCGCCAGGGCGTCGTCTCGGCAATCCTGATGGTCTTCATCCCCGCCATCGGATCCTACGTGATTCCGCAGATGCTCGGCGGCACGGACTGCGTGCTGATCGGCAACAAGATCTTCATGCGGGCGATTCAGAACCGGAACATTCCGCACGCATCGGCGCTGGCGACGCTGATGGCGGTGTCGGTTCTCGTGCCGATCGCGCTCGCCACGTGGTGGAAGCGGCGGCAGGACGCACGCGACCGAAAGCGGCTCGAGAGCCAGACGGCCCGGCTCGTGCTGGCCGGCGGCGGGGGAGGCCTGAGATGAAGCGGTCGTTCTTCTCCCTCGCGGTGCTGGGGCTCGTGCTGGCGTTCCTCTACGTGCCGATTGTGCTCGTCGTCGTCTACGGGTTCATCCCGAACGGCATTTCGATGAGTTTCTTCGACGCGAAGGGTGCGTTCATCGGCTTCACGGGCAAGTGGTACGCCCAGATCTTCTCGGGCGACTACTCGGTTCGCGCCCTGATGCAGAGTTTCTGGCTGTCGCTGACGATTGCGGGGCTCGCGACCGTCATCTCGTGCGTCATCGGCACAACTGCCGCGCTCGCCCTTCACCGCTGGAAGGACCGTCTGCAGACGCTTCACCACGCCCTCGTCTACACGCCGCTCATCATGCCCGACATCCTCATCGGCATCTCGCTGCTGATGCTCTTCGTCGCCTGTCGGATCGACTGCGGATTCTGGACGATTCTCATCGCGCACGTCACGTTCTGTGTCTCCTACGTGGTGATGACGGTGCTCGCGCGCCTGCAGGACTTTGACGACCGCCTCGTGGAGGCGGCGTATGACCTCGGCGCGGGGCCGTGGACGACCTTCTTCAAGGTTGAGTTGCCGATTCTGCTGCCGGGCATCGTCGCGGGCGGGCTTCTCGCCTTCACGCTCTCGATTGACGACGTGGTCATTACCTCCTTCGTGAACGGCGCGGGAACGAACACCTTCCCGACCTACGTGAGTTCGATGACGAAGCACTCGAAGAACCTGCCCGCCGTCTTCGTGCTCTCGACGCTGATGCTGCTCTTCACCTGCACGCTCGTCGGAATCTCCAAACTCCTCTCGGGCCGCCAGCAGCCCCAGCGGAAGAAGTGAGCCTTCCCCCATGCGCATCCTTCACATCGTTCCCGGCGCGGCGGATGAGACGAACGGCATCGCCGTCGCCGCGCGCCTGATCGCCCGCGCTCAGCCGGACGCGCAGGTCTCGGACGCGGCGCAGGTCTCGGCGCGGCAGATTGGGGCGGCGGACGAGATTTGGGTGCATTCCATGTGGCTGCCGTGCATCCGCCGCGCCTGCCGGATGGTTCTGCGGGCGGGCAAGCCGCTCGTGCGGATGCCGCACGGCAGTCTCGACCCCGTGCGGCTGCGCTACCATTTCTGGAAGAAGGTCTGGTTTTTCCCTTCCGAACGCGCCCTCTTCCGTCGCGCCGAACGCACCGTCGCAACCTGCGCGGCGGAAGCGCGGTGGATTCGCGCCTTCGAGCCGCGTATCCGTGCGGTCGAGATGGTCGATTTGCGTCGGTTTTTTGACTTTCCGACGTCGGATTGCCGCGAACGGCGCGACGGACTGCACGTTCTCTACCTCGGCCGCCGCCACCCCCTGAAGGGCGTGGAGTTCCTTGAGGCCGCCGTCCGCGGACTGGAGGGGTGCGAACTTCGGGTCGTCTCCCATGCGGTCGGGGCGGAGAAGGATGCGGCGTGGGCGTGGTGCGATGTGCTTGTACTGCCGACGCTGAGCGAGAACTTCGGGCTCGTCGTCGCCGAAGCCCTCGCGCACGGGCGGCGCGTGATTACGACGGACGGCGCACCCGTATGGGAGGACCAGTCGGGTGTCGTCTGGCTGCGGGGCTACGTCGCGGCGATGCCAGCCGAGCGTATTGCACTTCTGCGTAAGGCGATTCGCGCCGAAATGCACATACGGGGCTGAATTTTACCCATTTTCAATCGTCTTACTTTCCCTTGCGAACTACACCCGGGTGCAGAGGGTGTCTGCACCCGGGTGCAGAAGGTGTCTACACCCGGGTGCAGAAGGTGTCTACACCCGGGTGCAGAAGGTGTCTGCACCCGGGTGCAGTCCGTCGCGCTCCGAAAGGGCGGTCGTCCGACAGGCTAAATGCAACCCCGTCAGCCCCCGTCTTCTCACCCGATTTCCCATCAACGCCCCCCAGCACAATTCATCCGAGCGATTTATGGTATAATATGTGTGGTTGGGTGGGGTTCCACCCGTGCGGAAGCATTAGTGAGATATGAAAAAGATTGACAACAAACACTTGGTTCGGATTACGGATACGACTTTGCGCGATGCGCACCAGTCCCTTTGGGCGACGCGCATGCGGACGGATGACATCCTCGCGATCGCCGAAAAGATGGATAACGCCGGGTTCTACTCCCTCGAATGCTGGGGCGGCGCGACATTTGACGTGTGCATGCGCTTTCTGCGCGAGAATCCGTGGGAGCGTTTGCGGCAGATTCGCAAGGTCTGCAAGAAGACTCCGCTGCAGATGCTTTTGCGCGGGCAGAACATTCTCGGCTACAAGCACTATCCGGACGATATCGTGGAGCGGTTCGTCGCGCTGGCCTGTGAAAACGGGATGGACATTTTCCGCGTCTTTGACGCGCTGAACGACCCGCGCAACCTCGAGACGGCAATCCGCAGCGTGAAGAAATACGGCGGCCATGCGCAGGGCACGATCTGCTACACGACTTCGCCCGTGCACACGAAGGAACTGTACGTGACGCTTGCAAAGGAGCAGGCGGACATGGGCATCGATTCGCTCGCCATCAAGGACATGGCCGGCATTCTGACGCCGGGCGCGGCGCGTGAACTCGTCGCGGCGATCAGGAAGGCCCTGCCCGAAATGCCGATCCAGATCCATTCGCACATGACGAGCGGCATGGCGGCGGCGATGTACATGGCGGCGGTCGAGGCGGGTGCGGGATGCGTGGACTGCGCGATTTCGACGATGAGTTCGTTCTCGTCCCAGCCGCCGACCGAGTCGATTGTTGCGATTCTCGAATCCGAAGGCTTCTCGACGGGTCTCGACCAGAGGAAACTCGCCGAAATCAACGCCTACTTCAAGGATCTCAAGAAGAAGCGCCAGCCCGCATCGTCCGCAAAGGTCGAACCGGTGGATGCGGGCGTTCTCGTCCATGCGATTCCGGGCGGCATGATTTCGAACCTCCGTTCCCAGCTCGCCCAGCAGGATGCGCTGGATCGTCTGCCGGAAGTGCTGGAGGAACTGCCGAAGACGCGCGCCGACATGGGCTATCCGCCGCTTGTCACGCCGACTTCGCAGATTGTCGGCGTGCAGAGCGTGCTGAACGTGCTGTCGGGCAAGCGTTATTCGATGGTGACGGACGAGACGCGGCGCTATGCGGCGGGCTACTACGGTCGCACGCCCGTTCCGATTGAGGCGAAACTCCGCAAGAAACTGATGGGCAGCCTGAAGCCGATTACCTGCCGTCCGGCGGACTTGCTGAAGCCGGGTCTTGTCGCGGCGGCGGAAGAGCTGCCCCCGAACACGATCCGGGCGGAGGAGGACATCCTTTCCTACGCGCTTTTCCCGGAGGTTGCGCTCGGCTACTTCAAGTGGCGCAACGCCGACCCGAAGACTCGCGAGCCGATTCCGGCGGACGTGGAGGCGGCGAAGCAGGCCGCGGCGGCCCCGGTTGCCGCGCCGAAGGGCGATGCGAAGCCCGCCGCGAGCGCGGCGGTTCCCCAGAACGGTACGCCCGTCCTTGCGCCGCTGAACGGCACTTTTTACCGGAGTGATGCGCCGGGCAAGCCGCAGATGGCGGCGGATGGCGCGGCCGTGAAGGCGGGTGACGCCGTCTGCGTGGTCGAGGCGATGAAACTCTTCAACCCGATCAAGGCCCCGGCGGCCGGCAAGATCACATTCCTCGTATCGCACGGAACGCCCGTGACGAAAGGGCAGGTTCTGGCGACAATCGCGTAATCCAAGGAGCGCAGGTGATGCGGTAGACGAACATGGCAGGCGAGAAAGCGAAAACCAAGAATCCCCGAATCCTGATTGTCACGCCGGAGATTACCTATCTCCCGGAGGGAATGGGAAATCTCGCCGGCAAGATGTCCGCCAAGGCCGGCGGCATGGCGGATGTCTCCGCGTCGCTTGTTTCCGCGCTTCACCTGCTCGGGGCCGACGTTCACGTCGCCCTGCCGCACTACCGGCGGATGTTCCACGTCGAGACGGCCCAGCTCGTCGCGGAGGAACTGCGGAAGTACAAGAGCCACCTTCCCGACGAGCGCATTCACCTTGCGGAAGACCGCTGCTTCTACTACCGCGACACCGTGTATGCGCAGGGCGAGGGCAACATCAAGCTGGCGCTCGCGTTCCAGCGCGAGGTCATCAACAACATCATTCCCTACGTCCAGCCGGACTTGATTCACTGCAACGACTGGATGACGGGGCTGATCCCGGCGGCGGCGCGGCGCGAGGGGATTCCGTGCCTCTTCACCGTCCACAACATCCACACGCAGAAGTTGACGCTGGCGCGCGTGGAGGATGCGGGCATCGACGCGGCGGAGTTCTGGTCCAACCTCTACTACAGTTATCCGCCCTACAACTACGAGGAGTCGCGCAACTCGAACCAGATCGACCTTCAGGCCTCCGGCATCTTCGGTGCGCACTTCATCAACACCGTTTCGCCGACCTTCCTCAAGGAGATTGTCAACGGGTGGCACTCGTTCATCCCCGATTCGATTCGCAGCGAAATCCGCAACAAGTATTATGCGGGGTGCGCGGAGGGCATCCTGAACGCGCCCGACCCGACGGACAATCCCACGACGGACGACAAGATTCCCTTCCACTATGGGCCGGAGAACCACCGGGAGATGAAGCGCAGGAACAAGGTCGAGTTCCAGCACGCGCTTGGACTGGAGGAAAATCCCGACGTGCCGCTTTTCTTCTGGCCGAGCCGGCTCGACCCCGTCCAGAAGGGCCCGCAGTTGCTGACGGACATCACCTACCGTTTCCTCTCGAAATATGCGGAGTGCGGGGCGCAGATTGCCGTTGTGGCGAACGGCCCGTATCAACAGCCGTTCTGGGACATCCGCGAGTTCCACGGGTTGCAGAAGCGGCTCGGCGTTCACAATTTTGACGGGCGGCTTTCGCAACTCGGTTTCGCCGCGTCGGACTTCACGCTGATGCCGTCGCTTTTCGAGCCGTGCGGTCTGCCGCAGATGCAGGCGCCAATCTACGGTTCGCTCGCCGTCGTGCACAACACGGGCGGGCTTCACGATACCGTTGAAATGCTGAATGTCGGCAAATCGACAGGAAACGGCTTCATTTTCGACACCTACGACTCGCAGGGACTCTTCTGGGCGATGGATCAGGCGATGGCGTTCCACGCTCAGCCCGTCGAGATTCGCGACCGCGAGATTTCGCGCATCATGCGCGAATCGATCCACCGCTTCAACCACGAGGCCTGCGCCAGGGAGTACATCAAACTTTACGAGAAGATGCTCGACCGTCCGCTCGTAAGGAAGGCGTGAGCGATGGCGCACCTGCTGGATGATCCCTACCTGAAGCCGTTCGAGGCGGCGATTCGCGGGCGGGCGGCTCATGCGTTCGCCCGTGCGAACGAACTGACGAACGGAAAGAAGACGCTTGCGGACTGGGCCGCCGCCCACGAGTATTACGGGCTCCACCGTCGCCGCGTGTGCGGCAAAATGGGGTGGGTTTTCCGCGAATGGGCGCCCAATGCAACCTCGATGTGGCTGGTCGGGGACTTCTCCAAATGGAAAATCGACCCGCGCTTCGAGTGCCGCCGTCGGGCGAACACCGACGTCTGGGAGTGCCGCGTGGCGGGCGACCTCATCCGGCACGGGCACAACTACCGACTGGAAGTGCGGTGGGATGGCGGACGCGGCGAACGCATCCCGGCCTATGCGCGATATGTCGTGCAGGATCCGAAGACGAACCTTTTCTGCGCCCGCGTCTGGGAACCGCCGCGAAAGTACAGGTGGCGCAACGGGTTGACGAAACCGGGGCGCGGCGGTTTTACCCCGCTCATCTACGAGGCTCACGTCGGCATGGCGACGGAGGAGGAGCGCGTCGGAACCTACGCCGAGTTCAGGGATAACGTCCTGCCGCGCATCAAGAAGGCCGGCTACAACACGGTGCAACTCATGGCAATCATGGAACACCCGTATTACGGGAGTTTCGGCTACCACGTGAGTTCCTTCTATGCCGCGTCCTCGCGGTTCGGCACGCCCGACGACCTGAAGTCGCTCATTGATACTGCGCATGGGATGGGGCTTCGCGTCATCATGGATCTCGTCCATTCACACGCGGTGAAGAACGAGCGGGACGGACTTTCCCGCTTCGACGGCACGGACTACCAGTATTTCCATTCGGGCGCGAAGGGATGGCACACGGCGTGGGACAGCCGCTGCTTCGACTACGGGAAGACGAACGTCCTTCATTTTCTTCTCTCCAACTGCCGCTTCTGGCTGGACGAGTATCGTTTTGACGGCTTCCGCTTCGACGGCGTGACCTCCATGCTGTTCTGGAATCACGGGCTTGGCGCGGCGTTCACGAACTACGCCATGTATTTCGATGGGTCGATGGACGACGATGCGTGGGCTTATCTGCAGATGGCGAACCGCGTCATCCACGAGACCAACCCGAATGCGATAACGATTGCCGAGGATGTGTCGGGGATGCCCGGATGTGCCGCGCCGGCGACGGATTACGGCATCGGCTTTGACTACCGAATGGCGATGGGCGAGCCGGACTTCTGGTTCAGGCTTGCCGAAAAGGTGCGTGATGACGACTGGCCGATGGGCGGAATCTACCACGAACTGACGAACAAGCGGACGGAGGAAAGGGTCGTGAGTTACGTGGAGTCGCACGATCAGGCCCTCGTCGGCGGCAAGACCTTCTTCTTCCAGCTGGCGGACGCGGCGATTTACTACGGCATGGCGAAGGGGCAGCACGGTTTGGAGATTGAGCGGGCAATGGCCTTGCACAAGATGGCGCGGCTTGCGACGTGCGCCCTGAACGGCGGCGCCTACCTGAACTTCATGGGCAACGAGTTCGGGCATCCCGAATGGATTGACTTTCCGCGTCAGGAGAACGGCTGGAGTTACGCCCACGCCCGGCGGCAATGGTCGCTTCGGGATGACGAAAGCCTCCGTTTCAAGGCTCTCGGTGACTTTGACGAGGTGATGCTGAGGGAACTTTCCGCCGCACGTTCGATTTTCGGCGGAACGCTCCACGCGGCGAGGCCGACCAGGCTTGTCGCCAACGAGGCGGACAAGGTGCTCGCCTTCGTGCGCGGCAATTTGCTGTTCGTCTTCAACTTCAACCCCGTTCGCTCGTTCCCTGACTATGGCGTTCTTGTTCCACCGGCTTCGGACTGGCGGCATCTTTTCGATACGGACGAACCGCGCTTCAGCGGACAGGGCCGCATCGTCCCGGACGGAATCTACGCGCCCGCGCTCGTTCCCGACCGCGGCGAACTTGTCCAGCAGATCAAACTCTACCTTCCCGCACGAACGGCGGTTGTGCTGAAACGCCAAATTTGATATACTATGCGGCCAATGACCTCGGACTGTAGCTCAGCTGGTAGAGCACGACACTTTTAATGTTGGGGTCGCGGGTTCGATCCCCGCCAGTCCGACCACTTTCCCTCGTTTTCCGTTCGGTTGCCCGACCTGTCGTCTCACTTGTAGACGACATTCGCGTAGGCCTCGCGCTGGACGCCGCGTGGATACGAGACCGCCGGCAGTCCGAACAGCATCGCGCAGAACGGTGTCGTCCGCCGGATTCCCGTCGTTTTCTCAAGCAGTTCGGGGATTTCGCGCTGCACGAGTTGCAGGAAGCCGCACCAGCAGGTGGCGAGCCCGTGTGCGGACGCGAGCATCTCGAAATAGGTGCAGGCCGCCGCCACGTCTTCCCGTGCCGACACGACCGCCTTGTTCGTTTCGTCGGACGACACGATTACCATCCCCGGCGCACCTCGGAAGAAGACGTCCCCCTTGCCCTGCCGCAACTTGATTGCCGGAACGGCCAGCCAGCGCGGCAGAAGCTTCGCACCGTCGCGATGTTCCTCGACGGCATGGACGAACTTCGCCCGGAAGCCGTCCATCGCTTCGCGTGTCGGATAGCACGTGAAGGTGAGTGAACGGGCGTTGCACCCCGTTGGCACGTTGCCGAGTACGCGTAGGATATGGTCGAGCGTCTCCTGGTCAACGTCCGCCGCCTTGAACTTGCGGATGGAGCGGCGCACGTGCAGCCAGTTTTCAATCTGCCGCGCCGATGGCAGGTCGAGCCCTGCCGTCGGAATCGAATCCGCCGCCCTGTAGCCGTCGAACGCAATCGCACCCTTCGGGCAGATGGCGAAGCAGTGCTGGCATTTCATGCACCGCCCCTCGTCCTTGATGAAGGGGTATCCATCCGCGCCCATCTTCAGCGCACCGAACGCACAGTCCCGCACGCACATTCCGCATCGGACGCATTCCGTCTGGTTGAGTTCAAACAGCATTTTGGGTCATCCTTTTCTTTCAGTTGCCTCTTATTATACCATACCTGGCTTTCCGAAAGCGGCAGAATCGGATGATAAAGCCATGCCCTCATTTCTCCTGACGTCGTCCGTCGATGACGACCAGTCCCTTGCCGCGCCCGTAGTGCGTCCCGTCGCGGTCGAAGAGAACCGTGACGTCGCGCCCGTGGTAGCGCACGCCGTCCAGACACCACCAGTCCCACGCGGCCGGCGCGAGCGGATCGACCTTCAGCGAGCCGTCCGCCTGCGGCATGAGTCCGCAGAGACCCGCGATCACGAGGTCGCAGAACGTCGAGTGGTTGTAGTCCTTGCCGCGCTCGCGGGGCTGGGGTTCGCGACCCTTCGCCCGGGCCTTGGCGATGAGGCCGGCGCGTGCGAGCCATTCGCCCGTGAAGCCGCTTAGGTTCTCGTCGATCCACGCCACCGTGCGGCCGTCCTCCCGCACGCGCCGGTGCTGGCGGGCGTAGAGAGCCATGAGACGTGCGAAGTCCTCGCGCCCGACCGGCAGGTCCAGCCCGGCGTGGAGCGCACGCGCAAGTCCCGTCAGCGCGACGGATGTCGCATACGGCCAGCTCGGCCCGTTCCAGAGGCACTCGTGGCTCGTCACGTCCGGCCGTCCGTCCCTGAAGCCCGGCGTGTCGCGGCGCGGGAAGACGAGCCCCTTCGGCGCGAGAAAGCCTTTCTCGTCCACGATTCCCCGCCACGCCGCGCCGAACCCGGCGAGCGGCATCCCGACGGCGAACGGCGCGTAGCCGTTCAGCTCGCAGACGTCGTCCGATCTTCCGTCGTCCGCAAGCGTCGTGAAAAACTCGTGCGACGGATTCCAGAGCCGCGCCTTGACGTTCCGCTCCAGCACGGCGGCCTTCGCCGCGAAGCGGCCGGCGAGAGCCTCGTCGCCCGCCCCGCGCGCAATCTCGACGATGGCCTTGGCCTCCGCCCACATCAGTGCGTTGACGAGCGGACGCGCACCCTCCGCCGAAAGCGCGAGTTCCGAGCCTTCCTTGTCGCCGGTCAGGTCGAAGAGACCTCTCCCGGCGCGAAACCCGGCCTTGAACGGACGGTTGGAGTCGGCGATGCTGAAGGTTCGCGTCTCCCAGCCCTTCTCCCACGCCTCGTAGTTCGCCACGAACGACGCAAGCAGCGACTGCGCGAGCCGTCGGTCGCCCGTCACCTTCGCGCGCTCGAGTGCGCCCCAGGCCGGCGCGGCGGCATAGGAGCGCGGGCCGTTCACGTTGCCGTGCGCCATGACGAAGGCAAGGTAGTCGTCGAGATACTCGTCCTTTCGCAACCAGCGACCCTCGTTCAGGTGGTGGTTGAGTGGACACGTGATCGTGTTCTCCGCACCCGCCCAGCCGACGTTCGGCAGGAACTCCGTGACGACCCACTTCCCCTCCTTCGTGCGCCGCAGGTGCTTGCGGTACGTCCACCAGCGGAAGTAATAGGTGCGCACGATCTCCTCGTCGGGACACTCGAAGCGTGGAATTGCCGCGTTCGCCCACTCGCCCGCGTCCTGGTTTGATATCTCCGAACGGTACAGCTCCTCGTCGTCGAAGGTGAAGCGATCGAAATGGCGGCGCACCGTCTCGAATGGAATCACCTTGAACGGATCTTCGGCGACGGGGCCGAGGTCGTAGCCCGGATGCACGGCCATGCCGACGAACTCGTTGGGGCCGCGCCGACCGTTGTACCAGAGGCGCCAGCTATCCGCCGCCGCATCCCAGCGGACGGACGGCTTGTAGACCGCCGACTCGTCCCAGGCGCCGGGTGTCGGGACGACGAGCGGATTCGCAGCCAGCCGCTCCCAGCGCGTCACGCCGTCCGGCGAAACGGCCGCGCCGATGCGTGCGGTGTGGATGTCGGAGTAGCCGATGTAGAACATCACGTAGCGCCCGTCTCGGAGGCGGCGCACCTCGCAGCCGCCGACGCGATCCTGATCCCACGCGCCGCCCGAGCCTTTCACGAAGATCGGATTGAGCGGAGACTTCTCCCAACGAATGCCGTCCGACGACTCGGCGTAGCAGAGGACGTTCGGCTCGTACGTCTCGCCGCTCGCGTACCACATCCGCCACACGCCGCGCGCCTCGTCGTGCATCACGTATGGGTTCATGACGCTGAAGCCCTCGTGCGGACGCTCCGGGATCAGCACGGGCCGCTTCGTCA
>CAVAHB010000075.1:0-17022 GCA_963588415.1 Faecalibacterium sp. CAG:74 | reverse complement strand
GCACATATATGAAGGGCGAGGAAATCGCCAAGGTCACGAAGGGTGATGACTCGCTCTTTAATGAGGGGAAAATAGCCTACGCATTCGTTCCGCAAGCGTTCACCAAGGCGTACATCCGTGCGTGGCAGAAGGTGTCTGTCGTGGACGCGCAAGGGCATACGCCGCCCCAGTATCTCGTCATAGAGGAAATCAACCGCGGCAACTGTGCGCAGATATTCGGCGACCTCTTTCAACTGCTTGACCGCGATGTGGTAGGTTTCTCAAAGTATGCCATTGAGTCCGACAGCGACTTGCAACGCTACTTAGCGGATGCGTTTAAGGGACTGAAGGCGGAGGAACTCGCCGCACGCCTGCCAGACGATATCGCGGCAAAAGTGCCGCGCATTCTCGCGGGGGAAATCTTGCTGTTGCCCCCTAATCTCTTCATTTGGGCGACGATGAACACTTCCGACCAGTCGCTCTTCCCGATGGATAGTGCCTTCAAGCGCCGCTGGGAATGGGAGTTCGTCCCAATTAGTGATAAGGGGTTGGACTGGAAGATTAAAGTTGACGCGGACGCGGCAGATGGCGGCGCGGCATTTAGTTGGTGGGACTTTATTCAAACCGTCAATCGGCACATCCTTGGTGCGCTTAAGAGCGAGGATAAGCAACTCGGATACTTCTTCGTCCGTCCCGATGACGCGGCAAGCGGGATGATTTCGGCGAAGAAGTTCGTTAACAAGGTGCTTTTCTACCTCTATAACGATGTGTTTAAGGACTACGATCTCCCGAAGGGCTTCGCTAAGCCCGATGGGAGCGGTGCGTTTGCCTTCGGGGACTTCTTCCGCGAAGACGGCGAAGTCAATGAAGGCGCGGTTAAAGACTTGCTGACGGGGCTACTGGGGAATCCTGCCGAGGATACCGCTACTCAGCCAACTTAACGAAGGCTCTTAAGTGTGAAGATACTCATTGAGGGATGTGCGTACTCGCCGGAAGTTGTCCGCGCCGTTTTGCCTGAGAAGCGGCTTCTCCTGACGGATGAGAAAGTCGTCATTGAGAATGTCGGCTACTTTCGCAATCCCGAATGTGATGACTTCGTTTTCTTCTTGCCGAAGGTGCTGCTTGAGAGGGTGGAGGGCGTCGCGGGCGACCGCGTGTTTGCCGTGAAGGGAGATCCGCTTTTGGCGCACGGTTTCGCACCCGAGGAGATAATTGACCCCGAGGCTGTGATGCCCGACGGGCGGCGACTTAGCGAGGGGCAGAAGGCTTTTCTCTATGAGTTCGCCGTCTGGATTTATCGCGCTATCGCGCAGTTTAAGGAGAAGAACCCGACCTCGCAAGCCGTCTGGGAGCAGAAGGAACGCCAGGCGGGTGCGTTTCGGCGTAAATACACGACGAATACCTTACTTGATGTGATCCTCGCCCTGCGCCGCTTTCACCGTGAAAACAGGGACTACTTCCTCTTCAAGGTCAAGGAGAAGCATTCGGGCGCGAACAGAATCAACTGGACGCGTACCGTTGCCACGACATCCGCTGTTATTCAGGAGGGGTCGCCCCTCTATCTTGAGCCGCGCTGTAAGAAACGGACGATTGACTTTGATGAAGAGTTGCTCGTCATCTTCTACTCTATCCTCAATTACATCAAGGTGCGCTTCAGCTTCCCCGTTGAGATTAACATGGGGTATTCGCTTATTACAGGGGAGCGATTCGCACGTTATTTGAATGGCTTTGGCGTGGCGCGGCTTCGGTCGGTTCGCCATAAGTACTTCTCAGACCGCGAACGGACGCTTTGGGAACTCTGCTTCGCATTCTTCGATAAGGCGCACAAGGCGAACGTGGTCGCCAGTGATGAGGAATATTTGCTCGCGAAGAACTTTGAGATCGTGTTCGAGGCGATGATCGACGGTCTTGTGGGCGACGAATCGCTGTCGGGACTTCGGGAACTTTCCGACGGCAAGGAGATTGACCACCTCTATCTGGACGAGAGCCTGACGCGGCGCGGCACTTTGGGGGAGAAGACCTTCTACATCGCGGATAGCAAATACTACAAGCGCGGCAATTGCCTCGGGGGCGAGAGCGTCGCCAAGCAGTTCACCTATGCACGGAACATTCTGCAACTCGACCTCGACCTGTTCTTGAATGGCGCGGACGCGGCGGAAAGCGTGAAAAGGAAGCGCGGTGCGCTTAGGGGCGTGAGACTGCTGCGCGACGAAACGACCGAGGGCTACGACGTCATTCCCAATTTCTTCATCAGCGCGACCGTGCCGGAGGACTTGGACTACGCCGGCGATCGGCTCGCGATTCATGAAGGTGCGCGGGAATACCGCAACACCCATTTCGCGAACCGCCTTTTCGACCGCGACACGCTCATCCTTTCGCATTACGACGTGAACTTCCTTTACGTCGTCCGACTCTATGCGCAGAATGACGCGGGGCTTCAGTTGGCGTGGCGCGAGAAGGTTCGCGGCGAGTTCCGGCGGCACATCCGCGCCCTGCTGGAGGAGCGGTTCAACTTCTTCGCCATGATGCCCTGCGACGAACTCACCGACGCGGACGGCGTGCGTTTCCTCCGGGAGAACTTCCGTTCCGTGCTCGGCAAGGTCTATTCGCCCTATTCGCCGGTGGAAGGGAAGACGGTTTATTCGCTGGCACTTGAAGACCCCGTGCGGATGCCACGCGACGCTTCGCTTTCCGAGGAGGGTTTCGCCGCGTACAGACGCCGCGTCGCGGCGGAAAACGAGGCCGTCACGAACCTCCTCAGGACGGCATTCTACGTTGTTCCGTGTGCGCTTGGGGAAGACCCGACTGAGGCTCTTCGGCGGGCGGCGGCGGCGTGCCCGAAGCCGGGTGCGCGGACGGCGGATGTCGCGGACTGCGTCATCGTGGCGGCGGGTTATGCCAGCGGCTATCCCGAAGCCGTCCGCGAAAGCGGCGTCTGCCCGTGGAATGCGGCGCACTGCCGCAATCCGCTTGCCGTGCAAATGTTCGTGTTTCCGCATGCGAATAGGGCCGAGAGTTTCTTCGTTGACGGCGACCGGGGCGTCCTGGGGCCGCGTTCGGCGGCGGAAGTGAAGGCGCAGTATCCCGCCTTCGCCGCAATCGATTTGCCTTTCCCGGCGTATTATGTCTGGCCAATCGCCCAGTTCGTCAGATAGTATGGTAGTCCGCACGCTTTTATAGCGAACTCGTCGCGTCCAAAGGTAAACGCACTTTCCGAAAGTAACCACACGGTCGTCGTGCATTTACTGCCGGAAGCCACGCTTCACACCGGTAAATGCCAAGAGTTCGGAGGCCGTTGACAGGTGAAGAAAAAATATGATATACTATCTCCCACTTTCGGGCTATTAGCTCAGTTGGTTAGAGCGCTTCCTTGACATGGAAGAGGTCAGTGGTTCGAATCCACTATAGCCCACCATTCCCGTCCGTGGGCAACTCCCCCAAAATGAACTTCACCCCCTTGCGGTGGTGGTGCGGTTGTGGTATAATACGCGCTACTTTTGCCCACGGTGGGCGGAAGCGAAGCGAATGATTCGGGGTCATCCATCCTCGGACAAAGCGGATTGATCTGATAATCAAATGCGATTGAAAGGAAAACAAAATGGAAATGCCTACCTCCGCCCTTACGGGCATCACCCTCAAGGACATGTTTGACGCCGGCCTTCACTTCGGCCATCAGACGAAGCGCTGGAATCCGAAGATGAAAGGATACATCTTCGACAAGCGCAACGGTATCCACATCATCGACCTGACCCAGTCCGTCACGCTTCTCGACGAGGCGGCGGCGTTCCTGCGCGATACGATTCTTGCCGGCAAGAAGGTGCTCTTCGTGGCGACGAAGAAGCAGGCCCAGGAGATCGTGAAGAACGCGGCGGAATCGGTCGAGCAGTTCTACGTGACCGAGCGCTGGCTCGGCGGTACGCTCACGAACGCGAAGACGCTTCGCTCCTCCGTGCGCCGCATGCGTCAGCTTCAGGCGACGGCGAAGGCGAACGGCGGCGAGCTTTCTGAGCACAAGCAGGAGGCCTCGATGCTCCGCCGCGAACTTGCGAAACTCGAGAAGAACCTGACGGGCGTCGCCGACATGGCGGAACTCCCCGGCGCGGTCGTCGTCATCGACGTCTGCCGCGAGGCGAACGCGGTCAAGGAGGCCGTGCGTCTCCACATTCCCGTGGTGGCGCTCGTCGATACGAACGCCGACCCCGAGCCGATTGAATACGTGATTCCCGGCAACGACGATTCGGTGCGCGGCATCGAACTGGTTGTCGATGGCCTTGCGAAGGTCATCAAGGGCGCGAACGACGAATACAGTGCGAAGGCCGCCGAGGAAAGCCGCCGCCGCGAGGCCGAGCGCGCCGCCCGCGATGCGAGTGAGAAGGCCGCCCGCGCCGAACGCAAGGCCCGTGCGGTGAGCCGCGACGGGGCGAAGCGTCCCGTCGGAGTCGCCGCGAAGAAGACGACGATCGCCGCCAACGTGAAGGCTGCGGCTCGCAAGGCTAAGGAAGCCGCCGAGAGCAAGGCGAAGGCCGATCTCGCCGCGAAGCGCCAGGCCGCCGTCGTCGAGGCCGCCGCCGCCGCGAAGGCCGAGCCGGCCCCCGCACCTGCCGCCGCACCGGCCGCTCCCGCCGTCGAGCCGGCCCCCGTCGCGGAAGCCCCCGCGCCCGAGGCCAAGTAAGCCAACGAACGAATCGAAAGGAGAATTCAAATGGCAATCACCATCCAGCAGATCAAGGAACTCCGCGAGGCGACTTCCGCCGGCATGGGCGCGTGCAAGGAAGCGCTCACCGCGACGGACGGCAACATGGACGAGGCGGTGAAATACCTTCGCGAGAAGGGTCTCGCCGTCGCCGCCAAGCGCGTGGACAAGGAATCGAAGCAGGGCATCGTCGCCCTCGCCGAGTCCGCTGACAAGAAGACGATGGCTCTCGCGGAAGTCAACTGCGAAACCGACTTCGTGGCGAAGACGGATGCGTTCGTCAAGTTCGTCGATGACGCGGCGAAAGTCGCCCTCGAGGGCAAGGACATCGAGCAGACGCTCAACGACGACTACAAGATGCTCCTCACCAAGACGGGCGAGAACGTCAAGATCCGTCGTAGCGAGCGTTATCAGCTCGAGGGCGAGGGCGTCCTTTCGGGCTACATCCACATGGGCGGCAAGATCGGCGTTCTCGTCGAAATCGGCTGCACGAAGGCGGAATCCGCCGCGAATCCGGCGCTCGCCGAGGCTGCGCACATGATTTGCCTGCAGGTTGCCGCAAATGCGCCGAAATACGTGAACCCGGCGGACGTGCCGCAGGCCGAGATTGATGCGGAACTTGAAATCAAGCTCAACGCGCTCAAGGAACAGAAGGGAAAACTTCCGCCCGAACAGGCTCTCGTGGGCATCAAGAAGGGTATGGCGGCGAAGTTCTGCACCCAGATCTGCCTGACGAAGCAGGATTACGTGGCCGACGGCGACCTCACCGTTGAGAAGTATCTCGACGGCGTGGCGAAGACGCTGGGCGACACGCTGACGATTCGGCGTTTTGCGCGTCTCCAGCTCGGCGCGTGAGGCGTGGACCACTTGGCGCATGAAAGGGCCGCGGCATTCCGCCGCGGCTCTCTTCTTTTCTCCGCCTGCCCCTCGTGCGGGCGGCTGTTGAGGTGCGAGACCGCCCATTGTATCCGCCGCGGCCGTGAAAGTAAATGCACGGTCGTCGTGCGTTTGCGTCTGGAAGCCACAAGGAGGGGAAATGGGTAAACTCCAGAAAGTTCCCCCCTTGCGCGATTAGGCACAAATTTGATAAAATATCAACTTCCGCGCCCACAGACGGGGCGGACACGGCTGAAAACCGCGATCGTAAACAAACTGAAAAGTTAGTGCATAATGGCAATTCGCAAACCTACGCCTCCATCCGAGCGTTCGGCCGCTATGGCCGAGATGCTGGCCACAGCGGGGCAGGAAACAAAGTTCAAGAACGGTAGTCTTATCGAGGGCACCGTCAGCGCCGTCAAGGACGACGAAGTTTTCATCGATATTGGTTATAAGTCCGAGGGCGTGGTTCCCCTTCAGGAGTTCGGCGCGAACGGCGAGGTGAAGCCGGGTGACAAGGTCACCGTGATGCTCGTCCAGCTTGAAAACGACAAGACCGGCATGGTGGAACTGTCGAAGCGCCGTGCCGATGAGAAGATCCGCTGGGAGAAGATTCTCGCCCGCTATGTCGAGGGTTCTGTTGTGACGGGGACGGTCAAGTCCGCCGTGCGCGGCGGTCTGCTCGTCCAGATTGACGACGTTGAGGCGTTCCTTCCAGGTTCGCAGATCGAGGTCACGCCCGTCAAGGAACTTGAGCCGTATGTCGGCCAGACCTTTGACTTCAAGGTGATCAAGATTTCTAACGAACGCCGCAACCTCATCGTCTCGCGCCGCGAACTTATCGAGGGTGCGCTCGCCGAGAAGAAGGCCGAACTGCTCGCCTCTCTTCAGAAGGGTGAGATTCGCAAGGGCCGCGTGAAGAACATCACCGACTTCGGCGCGTTCGTCGATCTCGACGGCCTCGACGGCCTCCTTCACATCACCGACATGAGCTGGGGTCGCATCAAGCACCCGAACGAACTGCTCAAGGTCGGGCAGGAACTTGACGTCATGGTTCTTGACGTTGACCGCGACCGCGAGCGCGTGTCGCTCGGTCTCAAGCAGACGACGCCCAATCCGTGGGATGCGATTCAGGATCAGTTCCCGGTCGGGTCGCGTGTCGAGGGCAAGGTCGTCAACCTCGCGCCGTATGGTGCGTTCGTCGAAATTGCGCCCGGAATCGAGGGTCTCGTCCACATTTCCGAGTTCAGCTGGACGAAGCGCGTCGCCCGTGCGAGCGACATGCTCGCTGTCGGTGACGTCGTTCAGGTCGTCGTCCTTTCCGTTGACGTCGAGAACCAGAAGATTGCCCTCGGCATCCGCCAGACTCAGGCCAACCCCTGGGATACGGTGCAGGAGCGCTTCCCGGTCGGCTCGAAGATCAAGGGCAAGGTTCGCAACTTCACGGCGTATGGTGCGTTTGTCGAACTCGAAGAGGGTATCGATGGCATGATTCACGTCTCGGACATGAGCTGGACGCGCAAGATCAACCACCCGTCGGAATGTCTGCAGAAGGGCGAGGAAGTCGAGGCGGTCGTTCTTGACGTGAACGCCAAGGAACAGCGCATTTCGCTCGGCCTCAAGCAGGCACAGACCGACCCGTGGGCGGAGATTGCGACGAAGTATCCCGTCGGCATGGTCGTCAAGGGCAAGGTCTCGAAGATTGCCTCGTTCGGTGCGTTCATCGAACTCGAGGACGGCGTGGACGGTCTCGTGCACATCTCGCAGATCAGCGACCAGCGCGTCGAGAAGGTCAAGGACGCTCTCGAAGTCGGTCAGGAAGTCGAGGCCCGCGTGGTCAAGGTTGACCGTGGCGAGCGCCGCATCGGCCTGTCGATTCGCGCCATGTCGATGACCGAGGACGAAGTCAAGGCCCTTGAGTCGGAAGCTACGGGCGAACCCGTTGCGCCCGTCTCGGCGAAGAGCGCTGGCAGCGAGAACCTCGGCGGCCTTTCCGCCGCGTTCGACAATGCCTTCGCGAACGTCGAATGGCAGCCTGGTAATTGAGAAACTTCAAACGAAAGGAACTGAAAAATGTCCAGAGTTTGCGATATCTGTGGTAAGGGTCCTTCGGTCGGCAATGTCGTCGTCCGCAAGGGTTCGCCCAAGTACAAGGGCGGCATCGGTCTCCACACGACGGGGATTACGAAGCGCCGCTTCCTTCCGAACCTCCAGTCCGTCCGTGCGACGGATGGCAAGGGCAATGTGAAGCGCATGCGCGTCTGCACACGTTGCATCAAGAACGGCAAGGTGACGAAGGTCTAATCAAAACTGTCCAACTGAATTAACTAAACAACTAAACTAAGGAGTAAAACAAAATGGCAATCAAAGTTGGTATCAATGGATTCGGCCGTATCGGGCGGATGGTCTTCCGCGCGGCGGTTGAGAACTTCGCGAACGACATCGAAGTGGTCGGCATCAACGACTTGCTCGATCCCGATTACCTCGCGTACATGCTCAAGTTCGATTCGGTGCACGGCACGTTCCAGCACGACATCAAGGTCGAGGGTTCGACCATGATTGTCGATGGCAAGAAGATCCGACTCACCGCTGAGAAGGATCCGACCCAGCTCAAGTGGAACGAAGTCGATGCTGAGATTGTCGTCGAATCGACTGGTCTCTTCCTCACGGACGAGAAGGCCCGTCAGCACATCACGGCCGGTGCCAAGAAGGTCATCATGAGTGCGCCTTCCAAGGACGCGACCCCGATGTTCGTCTACGGCGTGAACCACACGACGTATGCTGGTCAGGACATCATCTCGAATGCGTCCTGCACGACGAACTGCCTCGCCCCGATTTCGAAGGTCCTCAACGACACGTTCGGCATCAAGCGCGGTCTGATGACCACGATTCACGCCGCCACCGCGACGCAGAAGACCGTTGACGGCCCGTCCAAGAAGGATTGGCGCGGCGGCCGTGGCATTCTCGAGAACATGATTCCGTCCTCGACGGGCGCGGCGAAGGCCGTCGGCAAGGTTCTCCCGGCGCTGAACGGCAAGCTCACGGGTATGTCGGTGCGCGTTCCGACCTCCGACGTCTCGTTCGTCGATCTCACGGCCGAACTCGAGAAGCCGGCGACCTACGAGGAAATCTGCGCGGCGATGAAGGCTGCCAGCGAGAAGTGCGTGTGCGAGGGTGGTCTCGCGGGCGTTCTCGGCTACACGGATGAAGCGGTCGTCTCGACCGACTTCCGCAACTGCCCGAAGACCTCGATCTTCGACGTCAAGGCCGGTATCCAGCTCGACCCGACCTTCGTCAAGGTCTGCGCGTGGTACGACAACGAGTGGGGCTACTCGAACAAGGTTCTCGAGATGGCCCGCGTCATTGCCGCCAAGTAAGCGAATCTGCGCTTGACGCAGAAACAGGAACTCCGCCGACGAAATCGGCGGAGTTCTTCGTTTCTACAGACGTTTTGCGCGATTCCGGTCGTGGATGGCGTCAAGCGCGGCGGAAAGGCGTTCTCGCTTTTCGCGAATGGCATCGCCCGACGCGGCGAAAAGCGTCGGCGCATCGTCCATATGTGGTGTATCCTGAATGTTTGAGACGCCGAACCCGATGAGTCGGACGGTGAAGTGACGGTTTCCGCTCTCGGTGGGCCAGATACGGTCGAAGAGTTCCAGCGCGGCGGAACGAAAGGCGATGTCGTCCCGCGCCGGGGATGTGAACGGAACTTGCCGCGTGATGGTGTTGAACTTTGCGTCGCGCAACTTGAGCCGCGCCGTCCGCGCCCACCTCTTTTCGCGACGGAAGCGGTAGCCGACCTCCTCGACGAGCCGGATCAGTTTGATACGCACGACGGCGCGGTTCGACTCGTCCTCCCCGAAGGTGTGTTCGCGTGAGACGGACTTTTCCGGCTCCGCCTCACGGGCGACGGCGGAGAAATCGATACCGAACGAATAGTCGTGGAGCGAGCGGGCGAGGCTTTCCGAGCCGAGAATCGTCCGCAGGTTGGCAAGGCTCGTGCGCTGAATGGCGCCGCAGGTGGTGAGTCCGTAGGGTCGGAGCAAATCAACCATGTGCCGCCCGACGCCCCAGAGGATTCCGACGGGCTTTGGCGCGAGGAAGTCCGCGATGGCCTGCGGCTCGAAGGGCATGAGGGTGAGGCCGTCGGGCTTGTTCTGTTCAGAGCCGATCTTTGCGAGCAGGCGGTTGGGTGCAATGCCCACCGAGCAGGTCACGCCGCAGGTGCGGCGCACTTCGGCGCGGAGGGCTTCGCCAAGCCGCACGGGGTCGTTCCCGTGGAGATGGATTGTTCCGCTGACGTCAAGGAAGGCTTCGTCAATTGACACGCCCTCGACGAAGGGCGTGTAGTGTTCGAAGATTTCGAAGACGCGACTTGAGACTTCCCGATAGAGTTCCATGTGCGGCGGCGTGAAAACGGCCTGCGGACAGCGTTCGTAGGCTGTGCGGGACGGCATGGCGGAATGCACGCCGAACCGCCGCGCTTCATACGAGCAGGTCGAGACAACGCCGCGTTCGTGAGGCCCGGAGCCGACGATCAGTGGTTTGCCGCGCCACTCGGGGTGGCGCAGCAACTCAACGGACGCGAAGAATGCGTCCATATCCACGTGCAGAATCGTCGCCATGCGGGTCGTCCGCCTTCCACGGAGGATTACTTCTCCTCTTGGATCCAGACGTTGCGGAACTCAACGGCTCCGCCTTCGGACTGAAGGGCGATGGCCCCGCACTTCGCGGCGATTCCCAAAACGCGGTTCTGTTCGACGCCATTGAGACGGTTGACGAGCGTGTCGCCCCTGACGGTCACTTCCATCGTATTCCATTCGCCGAAGGGCTTCTCGCTGTCGGCATTGTGCTTTGGTGAGCAGCGGATTCCCGAAAGCGGGTCGGCGGGCGTGTAGGCGGAGCGCGGCGAAAAGCCCTCGAAGACAGCCCCGCCGAGCGTCAGCACGTCGCCCGCTTTGCCGCGACAGAGTTGGTTTTCAAGGCAGGTCGGGGCGAACGCACCCGTATCCTTTTCGAGCCGCACGAACACGCCCGAGTTCGGTTTCGCCGTTGGCCTCCACCAGCGGTATTCCACGTGAATCGTGTAGTCGCGGTAGTCCGTGCGCTTCGTGCGCAGGTAGCCGAACGGCGTGCCGGTTGAGCGGATCGTTCCGTTCGTCACGAACCACGTCGGTTCCGCCGCGCAGTAGCCGCCGGTGACGTCGTAGTCGAGAACCGCCGTCCAACCGGCGAGATCCTTTCCGTTGAAAAGCGGGGTCTTCTTTGGTTCTGCCGACACGAGACCGCAAAGTCCGGCGGCAACTGCAGTTAGAATGATGTGTTTCATGAGACGAATTATACCACAAATGACGACGGCTTGTGCGCCGCGCCGCGAGGGAAAAATATGCTATAATGGCGGCCTTATGAAAAGGCTCATATTCACATTGTTGGCGGCGGCCGCGGTCGCCGGGTGCTGCTGTTGGACGGGCGAACGCCGCGCGAGGGCGGTCTCGCCCGACGGGCGCAACGAAATCCGCCTCTCGGTTGACGGCGGCTCGCTCGTCTACGAGGTCCTGCGCGACGGCGTGGAGGTCGTGGCGAAGACGGAAATCGGCATGAGGGTCGACGGCAGGGAACTCCTCGGCGGTGGCGATGCCATCAGGATGAAGGTGACGAACGGCTCGCTCGGGGGGCGCGAGGCGGCGCCGGTCTACAAGAAGGACGGGATCAGCCTTGCGGCGGGGACGGCGTTCGCCGACTTCGGCGACTGGGGCGTCGCGCTCGCCGCCCGGGACGACGGCGTGGCCTACCGCTTCGAGCTGAAGCGGCCGGGAACGGTGCGCGTCGACTGCGAGAGGGCGGGGCTGGGCGTCCCCGCCGACGCGACGTGCTGGGCGAACTTCACCGGCGGCTTCGGCCAGGAGGAGAGCGTCCCCCGCCGGCTCGCGGCGAGGGACGTGCGGACGGGCGAAGGGGGCGGCGCGAAGGACTGGCGTGGCGACGCGATGATCTACCTGCCCTTCCTCTACACGACGGGCGGGAAGACCGTCGCGGTGACGGAGTCGGACGTGCGCGACTACCCGGTCTGGAACCTGGCGCGGACGGAGACGGACGCCGGGGGCGGGGCCGTCGGGCTGGAGTCCCTCTTCGCCCGCTGGCCGAAGAGGACGCGGCGCGTCGGCGGCTGGGGCGAGACGACGGTCGAGAGGGGCGGCCGCTGGGTGAGGGTCGCCGAGACGGAGGGCTACCTCGTGGAGACGGCGGGGACGCGCACGTTCCCGTGGCGCACGTTCGTCCTCGCGGACGAGCCGGCGAAACTCTGCGAGGCGGACATCGTGCGCGCGCTCGCGGCGCCGGCCGACCCGAAGGCCGACTTCTCGTGGGTGAGGCCCGGCAAGGTCGCCTGGGAGTGGTGGAACTGCTTCGACAACGGCGCGGGCTGCAACACGAAGACCTACGAGCGGTTCATCGACTTCGCCGCGAGGACGGGCGTCGAGTACGTCATCCTCGACGAGGGCTGGAGCGAGTCGCTGAACATCTGGAAGTTCAACCCGGACGTGGACGTCCCGCACCTCGTCGACTACGCCAACGGGAAGGGCGTGGGCATCATCCTCTGGATGGCGTGGGCGCAGGTCTACGGCGAGGAGGAGAGGGTCGCCGGCCACTTCGCGAAGCTCGGCGCGAAGGGCTTCAAGGTGGACTTCATGGACCGTGGCGACGCGGAGGTCGCCGGCTTCCTCGAGAAGTTCGCGGCGGCGTGCGCGAGGGAGAGGATGCTCGTCGACTACCACGGCGTGTACCGCCCGACCGGGATGCAGAGGATGTACCCGAACATCGTCAACTACGAGGGCATCCACGGCCTCGAGCAGATGAAGTGGTACGACGGCAAATACGACATGCTGGCGAGCGACGTGCGCGCCTTCTACCTGCGGCTGACGGCGGGGCCGATGGACTACACGCCCGGCGCGATGCTGAACCACCCGGTGGGCGGCGGCTACACCGGCGCGAAGGCGGGCGTCCGCCCCGGCGCGCTCGGCACGCGCTGCCGCCAGATGGCGATGATGGCGCTCTACGAGGCGCCGCTGCAGATGCTCTGCGACAGCCCGACGAACTACGAGAAGAACATGGAGTGCTTCTCGTTCATGGCGGCGACGCCGGTCGTGTGGGGGGACACGGTCGCGCTCGGGGGCACGCCCGACACGGTCGCGGCCTGCGCCCGTCGGGCGAAGGACGGCGCGTGGTACGCGAGCGGGATCGCCTCGGCGGCGGCGCAGGACTTCACGGTCGACACCTCGTTCCTCGGCGGGGGCGAGTGGAAGGCGGAGTCGTTCACCGACGCGGCGGACGCCGACAGGGAGCCGACGAAATACGTCCATGAGACGAGGGCCGTCAGGGCGGGCGAGAAGATCCCCGTCCGCATGGCGCCCGGCGGCGGCTTCATTATGCGCTTCACGAAGTGAGCATGCGGATCGGTCGGACGCGAAAATGGGCGATTTGCCGAAGGGAACGGAAATATGCTATAATGGCGGCCTTATGAAAAGACTCATGCTCACATTGTTGGCGGCGGCCGCGGTCGCCGGGTGCTGCTGTTGGACGGGCGAACGCCGCGCGAGGGCGGTCTCGCCCGACGGGCGCAACGAAATCCGCCTCTCGGTTGACGGCGGCTCGCTCGTCTACGAGGTCCTGCGCGACGGCGTGGAGGTCGTGGCGAAGACGGAAATCGGCATGAGGGTCGACGGCAGGGAACTCCTCGGCGGTGGCGATGCCATCAGGATGAAGGTGACGAACGGCTCGCTCGGGGGGCGCGAGGCGGCGCCGGTCTACAAGAAGGACGGGATCAGCCTTGCGGCGGGGACGGCGTTCGCCGACTTCGGCGACTGGGGCGTCGCGCTCGCCGCCCGGGACGACGGCGTGGCCTACCGCTTCGAGCTGAAGCGGCCGGGAACGGTGCGCGTCGACTGCGAGAGGGCGGGGCTGGGCGTCCCCGCCGACGCGACGTGCTGGGCGAACTTCACCGGCGGCTTCGGCCAGGAGGAGAGCGTCCCCCGCCGGCTCGCGGCGAGGGACGTGCGGACGGGCGAAGGGGGCGGCGCGAAGGACTGGCGTGGCGACGCGATGATCTACCTGCCCTTCCTCTACACGACGGGCGGGAAGACCGTCGCGGTGACGGAGTCGGACGTGCGCGACTACCCGGTCTGGAACCTGGCGCGGACGGAGACGGACGCCGGGGGCGGGGCCGTCGGGCTGGAGTCCCTCTTCGCCCGCTGGCCGAAGAGGACGCGGCGCGTCGGCGGCTGGGGCGAGACGACGGTCGAGAGGGGCGGCCGCTGGGTGAGGGTCGCCGAGACGGAGGGCTACCTCGTGGAGACGGCGGGGACGCGCACGTTCCCGTGGCGCACGTTCGTCCTCGCGGACGAGCCGGCGAAACTCTGCGAGGCGGACATCGTGCGCGCGCTCGCGGCGCCGGCCGACCCGAAGGCCGACTTCTCGTGGGTGAGGCCCGGCAAGGTCGCCTGGGAGTGGTGGAACTGCTTCGACAACGGCGCGGGCTGCAACACGAAGACCTACGAGCGGTTCATCGACTTCGCCGCGAGGACGGGCGTCGAGTACGTCATCCTCGACGAGGGCTGGAGCGAGTCGCTGAACATCTGGAAGTTCAACCCGGACGTGGACGTCCCGCACCTCGTCGACTACGCCAACGGGAAGGGCGTGGGCATCATCCTCTGGATGGCGTGGGCGCAGGTCTACGGCGAGGAGGAGAGGGTCGCCGGCCACTTCGCGAAGCTCGGCGCGAAGGGCTTCAAGGTGGACTTCATGGACCGTGGCGACGCGGAGGTCGCCGGCTTCCTCGAGAAGTTCGCGGCGGCGTGCGCGAGGGAGAGGATGCTCGTCGACTACCACGGCGTGTACCGCCCGACCGGGATGCAGAGGATGTACCCGAACATCGTCAACTACGAGGGCATCCACGGCCTCGAGCAGATGAAGTGGTACGACGGCAAATACGACATGCTGGCGAGCGACGTGCGCGCCTTCTACCTGCGGCTGACGGCGGGGCCGATGGACTACACGCCCGGCGCGATGCTGAACCACCCGGTGGGCGGCGGCTACACCGGCGCGAAGGCGGGCGTCCGCCCCGGCGCGCTCGGCACGCGCTGCCGCCAGATGGCGATGATGGCGCTCTACGAGGCGCCGCTGCAGATGCTCTGCGACAGCCCGACGAACTACGAGAAGAACATGGAGTGCTTCTCGTTCATGGCGGCGACGCCGGTCGTGTGGGGGGACACGGTCGCGCTCGGGGGCACGCCCGACACGGTCGCGGCCTGCGCCCGTCGGGCGAAGGACGGCGCGTGGTACGCGAGCGGGATCGCCTCGGCGGCGGCGCAGGACTTCACGGTCGACACCTCGTTCCTCGGCGGGGGCGAGTGGAAGGCGGAGTCGTTCACCGACGCGGCGGACGCCGACAGGGAGCCGACGAAATACGTCCATGAGACGAGGGCCGTCAGGGCGGGCGAGAAGATCCCCGTCCGCATGGCGCCCGGCGGCGGCTTCATTATGCGCTTCACGAAGTGAGCATGCGGATCGGTTGCCATCTCTCGTCGAGCGGCGGCTATCTCGCCATGGCGCAGACCGCCGTCTCGATCGGGGCGAACGTCTTCCAGTTCTTCACGCGCAATCCTCGCGGCGGCGCGGCGAAACCGATTGACCGCGCCGACGTCGCGGCGTTCCGGGACTATGCGGCGGCGAACGGCATCGGCCCGATTCTCGCACACGCACCCTACACGCTGAACGCCGCAAGC
This sequence comes from Faecalibacterium sp. CAG:74, assembly GCA_963588415.1. GTDB lineage: Bacteria > Verrucomicrobiota > Kiritimatiellia > RFP12 > UBA1067 > UBA1067. The sequence continues at coordinate 1,695 of CAVAHB010000075.1, read as the reverse complement.
GCGGACGAGAAGACGCGGGACTTCGCCGAATGGGTGATGGCGGACGACCTGAAGCGGCTCGAGTTCACGCCCGGCGCGATGTACAACTTCCATCCCGGCAGTCACGTCGGGCAGGGTGCGGAAAAGGGTATCGAACTCATCTCCGCAATGCTCAACCGAATCTTCAGCGCGGCGGAAAGCCCCTTTCGGACGACGGTTCTGCTCGAGACGATGGCGGGCAAGGGAAGCGAAATCGGGCGCACGTTCGAGGAACTCCGCGCCATCATCGACCGCGTGGAGACGCCGCTCGGGGTCTGTCTCGACACCTGCCACGTGTGGGACGGCGGCTACGACATCGTGAACGACCTCGACGGCGTTCTGGACGAGTTCGACCGCGTCGTCGGGCTCGGGCGGCTGAAGGCGATTCACGCCAACGACTCGATGAACGCACGCGCCGCCCACAAAGACCGGCACGAGAAGATCGGCAAGGGGAAGATCGGACTTGCCGCGTTCGGGCGAATCGTGAACCACCCGAAGTTGAGAGATTTGCCGTTTTACCTGGAAACTCCCTGCGACCTTCAGGGCTACAAGGAGGAAATCGAACTGATGAAGGAGTTGCGGAAATGAGAATCTTCCGGGAGCCTGAGAAGCTGCAGAAGTGGTGCCGCGCCCGCAAACTGGCCGGCAAGAAAATCGCCCTCGTCCCGACGATGGGCTATCTGCACGAGGGTCACATGAGCCTCATCGCGGAGGCAAGGCGGCGCAAGGCGGACGAAATCGTGGTGAGCGTGTTCGTGAACCCGGTGCAGTTCGGCCCGAACGAGGACTACGAGAAGTATCCGCGAGACGAGAAGGCCGACCTCGCGAAGTGCCGCGCCGCTGGGGCGACGGCCGTATTCTTCCCCACGCCGGCGAACATGTATCTCGACCGCCATTCCGTCTATGTGACGGAGGAAGATCTCTCGAAGGGATTGTGCGGGGCGCGTCGGCCCGGACACTTCCGCGGGGTCTGCACAGTCGTCGCGAAACTCTTCAACCTCACCCACCCCGACTTCGCGGTGTTCGGGCAGAAGGACTACCAGCAGGCGCAGGTCATCCGGCGGATGGTGCGGGATCTGAACTTCGACCTCGACATCGTCGTCGCGCCCATCGTGCGCGAGGCATCGGGGCTTGCGAAGTCGAGCCGCAACACCTACCTGAGCGCGGCGGAATGCGAATCCGCGCTTGCCATTTCAAAGGCCGTCCGAAGCGTTAAACCGACGGGCGCGAGCGCGAAAGCCGAGCGAAACCGCATTGCGAAGTCGCTTGAAAAGGCGGGATTGCGCGTCGATTACGTCGAGTTTGTCGATGCCGAGACGCTTCAGCCCGTCGGGAAGGTGGCGAAGGGCGCCACCGTCCTCGTCGCGGCCTTCGCGGGCAAGACGCGCCTCATCGACAACGCCGTCATCGAGTGAACACGGAAACGCACCGCCGTTGCCCTATATATAAGGAGTACGGCAAAGCCCGCGTCTGACCCTCTCGGGGAGCGCGGCGAACCCCCTCTCGGAGCGTTGGCGTACTCAATATATGGCCACGGCGTACTTGATAGATGGACGCGGCGTACTCCATATATGGGCACGGCGTACCCCATCTATTGGTTTGACCTTCCCCATAGGTGATTTCGCATTCTCCATCTAGTGATTTCGATTTCTCCATAGGGTGGTACGGCGGTCGGAC
>CAVAHB010000074.1:0-6385 GCA_963588415.1 Faecalibacterium sp. CAG:74 | reverse complement strand
TTTCGACCACTGAACACACAGAAGCCGCCTTCGGCGGCACACTGAAAACACAGAACCCTCCGCCCCAACACCTTCAGTGTGTTCAGTGGTGAAATTTGCTGACCCGTTAGATTTTCCACTTTGTCGGCGGCGCGACAACATGAAGGGGGGTGTGGTATAATATGGGTCATCATGACACAAACCCCGAATCCCGAATCCTTTCTCCTCAAGTGGCGCGGCGACACGCTGACCGTCACGCTGAAACTCGACCGCCCTCGGCCGGGTCGGGCGGCGTTCCGCACGAACCTCGGCCACGCCCGCGTACGTCGCGGCGAAATCATCGCCGAAACCGAGCGTGGCGAAACGCCCCTCGCGAAGGCCTGGACGGATCTGCCGCTCGCCGAAGTCGGGCCGGGGATGTTCCGCGCAGACTTCCAGCTGGACGAGGTTGGCGTCTTTTCCGGCAAGGCGTGCTTCTTCCCCGAGGGGTCGAACGTGCCCGAATGGCCGGAGGGGCGAAACCTGCACGTCAAGGTCGAGAGCGCCGAGACGCGCGGGAACAACTCAATTTATACCGTCTTTCCGCGTCAGTTCGGGAGTTTCCGCGAAGTCGTGCGGCGGCTGCCCGTGATCATGGACGAGATGGGCTTTCGCCTGATCCAGACTCTTCCGCCGTTTCCCGTGCCGGCGACGTATGCGGTGATGGGCGAATACGGGAGTCCGTTTGCCGCGCTGGACTTCCTGTCGGTCGATTCCGCGATGGCGGAGTTCGACGAACGGGCGACGCCGCTCGACCAGTTCAGGGAGCTCATCGACGCGGTTCACGCCCGGCGGGGGCTCTTTCTCGTGGACTTGCCGGCGAACCACACGGGCTGGGCCTCGACCCTGCAGACGCACCACCCCGACTGGTTCCATCGCGCCACGGACGGACGTTTCATCTCGCCCGGCGCGTGGGGCGTGGAGTGGAAGGATCTCGTCGCGCTCGACTACGCAAACCCCGAACTGCGGGCGTATATGGCCGACGTCTTCCTCTTCTGGTGCCGCAACGGCGTGGACGGCTTCCGCTGCGACGCGGGCTACATGATTCCGCTGAAGACGTGGGAATACATCGTCGCGCGCGTCCGCGAAGAATATCCCGACACGGTCTTCATGCTTGAGGGCCTCGGCGGGGAACTCGGGCTGACGGATGCGCTCCTCGCGGAAGCGAACCTCGACTGGGCGTACTCCGAAATCTTCCAGACCTACGACCGCGGGGCATTCGAGTGGTATCTGCCGCAGGCGATTGCGCGGTCCGAGAAGTTCGGTACGCTCGTCCACTTCGCCGAGACCCACGACAACGACCGTCTGGCGAAGAAGGGGACGACCTATGCCCGACTGCGCGTCCAACTCGCGGCGCTTCTGAGCTGGCAGGGCGCGTGGGGCATTGCGAACGGTGTGGAGTGGTATTGCACCGAGAAGATCGACGTGCACGGGAAGAACGGCCTCAACTGGGGCGCGAAGGAGAACATGGTCGCGCTCATTTCGCGGCTGAACCGATTGCTTGCGAATCACCCCGCCTTCCGAGGCGCGAGCCATCTGCGCGTCGTGACGCGCGGCGACGGCAACACGCTCGCCGTCCTGCGCGACGAATCAATACTCGTCCTCGCGAACCTTGACGCCGCCCACGCGACGCGCATCGACTGGGACCGCACCGCCTTTGCCGCGTCCGAGGGCTTCGACCTCCTGTCAGACCGCACGGTCGGGCTTGCGGAACCCGTGGAACTCGCGCCGGGCGAAGTGCTCTGCCTGCAGAATCCCCGTGCGCCGATTGCCGCGCTTGCGGCGGAAGAGCCGTCCGTTCCCGATTCCTCATCCGCCGCGTTCCACTGGGTTTTCCCGCGTGACGAACGCCGCGAAGTCTGCGTTCCGGCGGGCGAGACGGTCGAGGTTTCCGCCCCGCACCGCTTCCGGGTGCGCCTCGTCGAGCCGGCGACGGGGCGGACGATTCGCGTTCTCCGCTCGCAAATGCGCACGTCCGACGCGGCGAACGTCGCCTTTTTCACCGCCCCGGCCTACGAGGGGGACGGCACGCGCTGCCGCCGCCTTCGTTTGCAGCTCGTCGTCTACGCGCCGACGGCCTCGACGCGCACGGATTCCGCCTTCCTGATTCCACCCCCGGCGGAGATGGCGAAGGTGAAGCTCTCGCTGACGGGCGACGAGGTTCGCCGCCACCCCGACTACCGAACGGTTCTCTCGAACGGGGCGGGTGCGGCGAGTCAGGTGCGCCTCGGCTGGGGCGAAATCCGCAGCCAGTACGACGCGCTTCTCGCGGCGAATCCGAATCCGACATGTCCTTCCGACCGCGTGAACCTCTGGACGCGGACGCGGTGCTGGCTTCAGCGCGAGGGATACGTGCGCGAAATTGACGCACGATGCCTCGTGAAGGTGACGGCCGACCCGGCGGGACGCTTCGCGCGGTGGGACTTCCGCGTACCCTGCGGCATGGGGCGCACGACGGCGTTCTCGTTCGACCTCGCCCTCGAGCCGGGCGTGAATGCGGCGCGGCTCGTGGTTTCTCGCACGGATGCGGGCGCGGACGACGTGGGCGACCAGGTGCGGCTCGTCTTCCGTCCTGATGTTGAGTGGCGTAGTTTTCACGTCAAGACGAAGGCCTATGCCGGCCCGGAGAAGGCGTTTCCCGAACATTGTGCCGCGCTGGATGCGGCGGACGGGCGGCAGGGCTTCGCGTTCTCGCCCTACGACGGCACGTTCGTGATGACGGTTGACGGCGGCGACTACCACCACGAACCGCAGTGGACTTACGGCGTCGCCCACCCGGAGGAGGTGGAGCGCGGGCAGGACGGTTCGGGCGACCTCTTCAGCCCCGGCTGGATTTCCGCCGACCTGAAGAAGGGCGGTTGCGTTGTCCTACGCGGCGAAATGAACCCGCCGAAGGGCGGCAAAAAGACGGCGAAGGCGAAGAAGTGCCGCGTGAAGTCCCCCGAAACGCTCACGATTGGCGAGGCAATGCGCCGGGCACTCGACCTCTTCATCGTGCGTCGCGACGACCTCAAGACGGTGATAGCGGGCTATCCGTGGTTTCTCGACTGGGGACGCGACACCTTCATCGCCCTACGCGGCATGATTGCGGCGGGGATGATCGATGATTCGGTGGCGATCCTCCGCGCGTTCGCCGCGTTCGAGGAGAATGGGACGCTGCCGAACATCATCTACGGCAAGACGGCGGGCAACCGCGACACGACCGACGCCCAGCTGTGGTTCATTCTCTGCGTGCGGGAAGTCCGCGCCGCACGGCCCGACCTCGCACTCGATGACCTGATGAAGACGTGCGAATCAATCGTCGACCACTACATCGGCGGTACGCCGAACGGCATCCGCATGGATCAGGCCTCGGGGCTCGTCTGGTCGCCCTCGCACTTCACGTGGATGGATACGAACTATCCGGCCTGTACGCCGCGTGTCGGCTATCCCGTCGAAGTCCAGGCCCTGTGGATTTCGGCCCTGCGCTTCCTCGGGCGCATGACGCTCGCCGGGCTGGCGCAATCCTCGCTTGAGCGGCACTTCCGCTGGGAGGGGCGCGGTTACCGCGACTGCCTCGCCGCGCCGAACGGCGAACCGGCGGCGCAGGCCGTGCCGGAGGATACGGTGCGCCCGAACCAGTTGCTGCTCGTCACGCTCGGAATCGTGAACGAACCTGAGATTGTCCGTGCGACGGAGCAGTTGCTCGTTCCGGGCGGCATCCGTTCGCTCAACGCGGAACACCCGCTCTATTGCGGCACTTACACGGGCGATGAGGATACGAGCCGCAAGCCCGCCTACCACAACGGGACGGCGTGGGGCTGGCAGTTCCCGCTCTATGCGGAGGCGCTGGCGATGACGGGCGGCGCGACGAAGACGATGGCCCTTCAGATTCTCGCCTCGGCGGTGGAGAACCTCAACGCGGGCTGCCTCTGCCACACGAGCGAGATTGCCGACGGCGACGCACCCCACCGACAGAAGGGGTGCGCGGCGCAGGCGTGGAGCGCGAGCGAACTCCTCCGCGTCTGGCTCAGGCTCGGCGGCAGGTAGGCTGCGCGAGCCACGCCTCGGCGAGGGCGGGCCAGGCATCGGTCGGGCAGCCAAGCGCACGGACGCCGTAGCCGTGTCCACCGTGTCCGCCGCGCTCGAAGACGTGCAGCCGCGCCGGGACGCCCGCGTCCTTCAGCGCCTTGAAATAGGCGAGCGACGTCTCGACGGCGCAGGGGTCGTCCGCACTCTGCACGATGAACGCGCGGGGCGTGTCGCTCCCGACCGGGAAGTCGTCCTTCCGGATGGCGAGACCGTGGTGACCCTTCCACGGGTCGTTCGGGTCGTTGCGTTTGAGCAAATCCCATGGATAGATCGCCATCTGGAAGTCCGGCCGGCAGGACCGCGAGTCGATTTCATCGACGGCCTCGTAGATGGCCTGCCGGAAGTTGGTCGCCGCCCGCACGGCCAGGTTCGCCCCCGCCGAGAAACCCATGATGCCGACGTTTTCGGGATCGACGTTGAACCGGGCGGCGTTCGCCCGAATCCACCGCAGGGTGCGTTGCGCGTCGGCAAGCGCCGCGTCGCGGCATTCGGGGACGCGATACTTGAGGATGACCGCCGCGATTCCATTCCCCTTGAGCCACTGCGCGACCTCGATGCCCTCGTGATTCCACGCGAGAATGGCATACCCTCCCCCGGGGCAGATGACAACGGCCGGCGTCGGCTTCGCGGCATTCGGAAGACACGAGACGACAACCTGCGGAACGCTTACGTTCTCCATCCGTATGATGTCGTCGCGCATCGGCGCGATGCCCTCTGGCTTCGGATTGGACACGGCGAACGCCGCCTTCCCCTTCGGCCAGAGTGGAAAGGCCGGGTTCGGCGTATCCGCGAAAGAGCCGAGCGACTGCAGGTCGGCATCCGACCTGATGGAACGTTTGCTTTCTTCTGACATATTCGACTTTCCTTTTCCTTGTTCGCTTACCTGATGATGATGCGGAAGCCCGTATTCCTCTTGATTCGCGTGTAGTCGGCGAAGACGACGCCCGTGGACGTCACGTTTTTGTAGTTGCCGCTCCAGTCCGCGAAATACCACCCGTCGCGGGCGGGCTTCGCGGGCGGGGCCGCCGAGCCGCCCGCCTCCACGGTGGAGGCCTGCAGAAGCGTGCCGTCATAGTCGTAGAAGAGGACGGGTATGCCGTCCGCCGGGGCAACTCCCGAGAAGAGGGAGAGTTCGGGTTGCGCGTCCTCGCCCTCGCCCATCGTCCACGGCAGATAACCCTCGTCCTTCGCCGCCAAATCGTTCAGGGCGGCGAGCGCATCCGCCGCCGCGTAGCCATCGGCATCCGCCGCGAAGAAGTTTTCGCGCACTTTCACATACGCCGTGCAGTTGGTGTAGGGCGAGCCCGCAACGACCCAGCAGTTCGAGAACGCGGCTCGCGTGCCATCGCCGTTGCCGACGTTGATGTCGCCGACGATTGCGCCGAAGTCAACGGAATCCGGCAATGAGATTGCGCCGTAGTTGGCGCAGTTTTCGTAGAAGAACTTACCTGTGTTGTGACCCGCGTTGGACGTGTTGTAGCCGCAGATGCCGCCGACGCGGCCGGATGCCGCGAGCGTCAGGTCGCCGTAGTTGGCGCAGTTTTCGAACCGCCAGATGCCGCGTCCGGAGAGTTTGGAAAGATTGGTGTAGCCAGTGACGCCGACGAGGCCTCCGATGCCGCCGTCACCCTTCAATCCGCTCGCATTCACCGCGCCGTAATTGACGCAGCCGATTAGAATGCCGTCAAACGAACCGCGCGCCGCGCCGAGAATGCCGCCCATGCAGTCCGTCCATACACTTTTCCCCGAAGAGGTCAGGTTACCGCGGTTCTCGCAATGGAGAAACCGAACGGTCGAAGCGGTCACATTATCGCCGCCGTTGCACAGTCCGACGAGGCCGCCCATCGTCCCCTTGTCCGCCGAAGTGGTGATGTCGCCGAGATTGATGCAGCGGACGAAATTGACTTCCGGGTAGGGTGCGGTCTTTGAGCTGATGCCGGCAATCGTGCCGACCATACCGCCCGCGCCATAATTGAAACTGTTGTTCTGCGCGTTCAGTCGGACGATTCTCGCCCGGTTGGTGCAGTCCACGAAGGAAGCCACGTTCGCGGTCACGCCGTCCGTGCGCTTGGCGACACCGACGATGCCGCCGAGTTGCACGTTTGCCCGACTCTTGTTTTGCGTCACGGTGCAAGATGAATCCGTTTCGCAGCGGATGAAATGCGTCCCGTCGTAGGCATAGGCGGTGAAGAGGCCGGCGCATGCGCCGGTTGCGCTCGCGTGCAGGTCGTAGCCGACAATCCGGCAGTCGGCGTAGAACGCCCCGATCGAGATGTTGGCGAGGCATCCCCCAATC
>CAVAHB010000073.1:0-5116 GCA_963588415.1 Faecalibacterium sp. CAG:74 | reverse complement strand
GCAACTGCACATCCACCAAACGAACAAGGAGTGAAACGAATGAAAACATCACGTTCCCCCAAAAAGTGGCTTGCGGCGGCCGTCGTCCTCGCCGCTTCGGCGGGCGCGGCCTTTGCCGCGACGGGTTATGTCGTGCCGTGGGAAGTCAATCCCACGCTGACGGCGCGAATCGGAATCGACGACGCCGACGGGAAGTCCGTGACGGCTTTCGAGCCGGGTTCGTTCGACCTTTCGGCGGACGGCGAATGGCTCGTCTTCACGACGGCGTCCGGTTCCGACGGCGCGCGGAACGTGATGGCGTTCAGGACGTCCTCGCTCGCCTCGCTCACCGGCGGCGGAGTCGTCAACGCGGACATCGCGGGCGCATCGTCCCTGCTCTGGGGGGAGGCGTCTTCGCCGATTGCGCTCGCGACGGGCGGCGGGCTGGACGCAACCCTCGCGCTCGATCCTGCGGCGGGAGTGGCGAGGATTCTGCCCAACGCGGGCGCGACCTATCGGACGTGGACGCGGCGGCACTCGCCGAAGGCGGTGGTGGTTTCGGGGAACGGGTTCGCCGCAGTCGCGGCCGCCGATCTCCTGCCGGACGGCGAAGGGGTGGTTTCCGCCGACGCAACGGGCGGGACGCTCGCCCTGTGGACGCTTTCAGGCACGGCGGACGCGTTGACGATTTCGCAGACCGAAACGACCTGGGCGACGGGGCTTGACACGGTTTCGTCCCCTGCCGTCTACGCGGTTGGCAAGCCGACGGCGGAGAAGAGGGTCTGCGCCGTCGTCGGCGAGGCGAACGGCGACGCGGCGACGGTCGGTCAGATTCGGCTTGTCAACCTCGAGACGGGGGCGGCGACGACGCTCCTGACGGATGCGGAGCGTTTTGGCGCGGGCATAGCGTCCGTGCGCATGAGCCGAACCGACACGTATCGTCCGCGCCTCTACGTGCTGACGAAGGCCGGCGATCTCCACTGCCACTGGCTCAGCGAAGACCTTTCGACGGTGACGGCGACGTATTCGCATTCGAACGCGGAACTGCTCGCCGTCGCGCGGGCCCCGTTCGCGGACGCGGCGGAATCCGCCCGCGTGTGCGCGTTCGACGTTTCGTCCGACGGCGGAACGCTCGTCTTCGCCTACCGCGCCGTTGGCGAAGCCGAGCCGACGGAGGCGATGACGCTCGCCGTCGTCCGCCACACGCCGCGCCCGTGGCGGTTCTACGAGGCCGGCGAGGAGGGGAATCCCTCGACGGCGGGCGATGCCTGCATTTCTGACGGACGGTGGGCGCTGCGCTACGAGGGTTCTTCCGCAATCTCGCTCGGCGCGGGTTCGCAGAGCGTCGCGACGAGCGGCAACGCCTACGCGAACGCCTGCGGCGACGAGTTCCTCGACCTCTCGTTCGGCTACGTCTCGAATCTCACGGCGAATACGCGTTCGGAGATTGCCAAGAACCTGCAGTATGCGCTCGGGACGAATGCGAACTGCCGTGTTCCCCGCGTCATCCTCCATTCGCCGTTCCTGAACGACTTCACCGACAAGACGAAGGGGTGGGTCGGCATCGAGGAACTGGTGATCGACTCGACCAGGCTCACGACAATCGGCAAATGGAGCGGCTTTGACGCGACGATGAAACGGTTCGTCCTCAATTGCCCGAACCTGGCGAGCATGGGCCAGAACGCGCTGGACAATAACAACGGAACGATTGCCCCCACGTGCGACGAATCCGACGCGGAGACGGACTGGATTGCGCCCGGATTGAAGACGCTTGACAAAAAGGCAATGGGGCGTTCCGCCCGCCGCGGCCGTCTCGACCTGCCGAACGTCGTCACCGTCGGCGTCAACGCCATCCACCTCTGCCCGAATATGACGGAAGTTCGCCTTTCGGAGGAAAGGCGGTGTCTCGCCTCCCTGGGCGGCGAGGCGATGTGCGACGGCGGCAGCCTGAGGAAGGTCACGCTCGGCGGCGTTGACGGCTTTACCTTCGGGAACAATGTGTTCAGGGGGCAGCCGCTCGAGGAGGTCCGTTTCACGGGCGGCGTGCCGAAGTTCGCCGCCGGCATGACGCTGGCGTTTCCGGATACGGCGGCGAAGACGATGCGCTTCTGCATTCCGCGCGGCCACGCCGGATGGGCGGCGGTCCTCGAAGGCCACGTCACGCCTCTGACGGAAGCGGAGCGAAGGGAAATCTGGTTGGCGGACCCCGACAGGCCGCTTCCGTTCGGCATCGTTGATGCGAGCGTGTTTCTCACCAAGTTCGAGCAATACGTCTGCTACGACGACGAGCGAGCCGGCGTGACCGCCCGGATTGACTTCAACGGCTTTTTCGGCGACGCGGTGGAGACCGAAAGCGACCTGTCCCCGGCTTCCGACGGCTCGTATCTGCCCGGCACGACGCTCACGCTCGCGCCGAAGCCTTCCGCGACGGGTTCGTTCGTCAGGTGGTACGGCGACGTCCCCCGCGAGAACGCGACGAATGCCGTGCTAACGCTCGTCCTCACGAACGATGTCTGGCTCTATGCGCGGTTCGTCCATCCGTGGCGGCTTTCCGACGACCGGACGACGGCTTCGGACGGCAACTTCACCGTCAACTGCGTGGTGAGGGACGCGACGGCCCGAACGCTTTGCCTCGGCAAGCCGGAACTTTCTGGGCTTTTCGCGGATGCGGACGAGGGACAGGACGTGCTCGACCTCGGCGGCGAGATTCTCGACGGGGACGGCAACCGTTGGACGTTCCAGACGTGGGGGGACAGCATGGGGCTGCTCGTCCGCCGGAAATGCGGCAAGGGCGACGCCACGACGTTCCTCTCGCCGGGCACGATCACGGGATACTGGGAACGGCAGTATCTCAACGCCAACGAGGGCGAGAGTTCCTACCGGACTTTCATTCTCGACGAGCCGTCGATGCCCGGCAGGTGGGTGGACTGGTGCGCGAACCGCCAGAACAGGCTTACGCGGATGATCCTGCAGACGCCGCGACTGACGGCGTTCGGCAACTCGGCGGGGTTCTGGGGAGTTCCGCTTACCGAAACGAAGTTCGACTGGTGGGATCTTTCCGGCCTGACGGACGCCGGCACGGGAGCGTTCGCCGGCTACAAGAACGGCGGCGAATCATGGGACTCCTGCGCGCCGGCCTCCGGCGTTCTGCGTCTGCCGTCTCTGCGCACGGTGCGCGACCGCAACGCGGACGGGAAGAAGTTCTCGCTCGGCAGATTGCCGAACGCGGAAGGCTTCGTCCTCGGCGGATTGACGAAGAACCAGACGGTGACGTACGTTGGCGAGTCCGCTTTCGCGGAGTGTCCGAAACTGAAGACCCTAACGATCCACAACGCGATGAACATGGTCGTGGGCGCGACGCCGTTCAAGAACGGCGTGACGCCGGGCGAGATCGTCTTCACCGGCCGGGGGATTGCGGACGGAGGCGCGGCGTTCTCAAATCTGCTCGCGGGCGTGACTGCGGCGGAAACGAAACCCGTCGTCATCTACGTTTCGTCGCAGATGCCGGGCTGGAACGACTGCGACTACATCGACCGCGACGTGACGGACGCGGAACGCGCCCAACTGCCCGACGCGAAGGTTCTCGGCGTGTATCGCGGCGGTGTGGCGGCTCCGTTCGGCAAGGCGCTCGTCGTGAAGCGCAAGTCGCCGTTCGATCCGCTCGGGTTCTACATAATTCTGAGGTGACGTGACATGAGACTCGTCGTTGTTTGTCTGCTTTTCCTGCTTTTTCAGGCGTCGCTTGCCTCGGGCGCAAGCCGTTCGGGGAACGGGTTGCCCGAAGTGCCGCGATTGGAGATCTGCAACGCCGTGGAGAAGGCCGCGAAGACGCCGCATCCGCGCCTTTTCGCGGACGCGGCGGGTTTCGCCGCGCTGAAGGGGCGCATCGCTTCGGACACGTTCGTGAAGATGGGGGCGGAGCGTGTGCGCGTTCACGCGGACGCCCTGCTCGCGACCGCTCCCGTCGAACGGCGGCTGAACGGTCGCCGTCTGCCTTCCTCCGGCCAGGCCCTCGACCGAATCGCGACACTCGCCATGGCCTGGCGCCTGTTTGGCAATCGCGCCCATCTCGACCGTGCCGCCGCCGAACTCCGCGCCGTCTGCGCGTTCTCGGACTGGAATCCCGACCATTTCCTCGACGTCGCCGAGATGTCCTTCGCCGTCGCAACGGGCTACGACTGGCTTCACGACGACCTCGACGAGGCGACGCGAAGGGAAATCGCGGCGGGGTTGCGGCGGAACGGACTCGAGGCGAGCCTTGTGCCGAGCTGGTGGATCTGGGCGGACAACAACTGGAATCAGGTCTGCCACGCGGGCATCCTCTCCGCCGCGCTCGCGCTCGCCGAGGAGAATCCGGCGGAGACGGCGCGGTTTGTCCAGCGGGCCGTCGATTGCCTGACGATTCCGATGAAGGCCTATGCGCCGAACGGGAACTTCCCCGAGGGCCCTTCCTACTGGGGCTATGCGACCGACTACACCGTGGTGGCCATCGATCTTCTTCAGTCGGCACTCGGAAGCGACTTCGGATTGTCGCAGAGCCCCGGCTTTCTCGCGACCGCCTTCTATCCTGGCCTCGTGACGGGTCCGAGCGGGCGGACGTTCAACTACGCGGATGGCGGCGGCGGACGCTACATGAGCATTGCGATCTGGTGGTTCGCAGACCGCCTGAAGCGTCCCGACCTTCTCGCGTATCACGCGGCCTCCGACTATCGCATCTTCTGCGAGGATCCGCGGAGGGAGAGTCGGATGTTCGTCTTCGGGCTCTTTCATGTTCGCACGTTGGAGGATGGAGAGACGGCCGTTGGCCTTCCACGCGTCTGGAACGGCGGCGGCCCCGTGCCAATCGCCACGCTGCGCTCGAGCTGGGACGACGCGAAGGCTCTTTTCGTCGGTCTGAAGGGCGGCTCGCCGTCGGGCCCCCACGGTCACATGGACGGCGGCTCGTTCGTACTGGATACGAAGGGCGTGCGCTGGGCGGTCGATCTCGGCGCGGAGAACTATACGAAGATCGAGCAACTCGGCATGAACCTTTGGAACTACAGGCAGACGGCGGACAGGTGGAAGGTCTACCGGTTGAACGCTTCGTCGCACAACGTGCTGATGCTCGACGGCTGCCAGCAGGCGGTGAAGGGCTGCG
>CAVAHB010000072.1:0-10263 GCA_963588415.1 Faecalibacterium sp. CAG:74 | reverse complement strand
ATATGGGCTCGGCGGTCGGACAGGAAGGGTTCGCCGCGCCGAAAGGAAGGCAACCTTCGGGGCTAAAATGCGGGAAATGCGAAATGTTGCGCTAAATTGTTCAATTAGCGAAATAAAATTCGGATAAAAGATTTTTCCGTTTTACCAGAACTCACCCTATTTTACCAATTTTTGGGGTTGTTTTGTGTGGCGTTGTGTGGCGCGAACGTGAGAGTACGGACGAGAGTATTCCGGTTTTCCGGCTTTCGAAATGCGCGTTCACGAAAACCGGAAAACTGGAAACGCGCCGAACAGTCCTCCGCAAAAAACGCCCGGCGGCGTGAACCGTCGGGCGTGTAATCGGGACAGCATGGAAACCCGTCACCTGAACTTCTTTATCAGCTCGGCCGCCTGCTGCCGCTCCAAGTCGTAGCGTTTCAGCAAGGTCTCGCCCGGCTTCTCGCCGCGCTTCTCGACCTGGTCGATCTGCTTCTTCGTCAGCGCGACCCGCTTCAGGCGGTCGTCGATCTGCGACGAGTGCGCAAGGACGGGATTCTCGGCGCGCAGCCGCTTGATGAGCGTCCAGTTCCCCTCCTTCTGCGCGGCCTTGTACTCCTTGACGAGGTTCTTGTAGGGGTTCACCGCACGGGCGTATTCGTCGAGCCGGTAGGTGCTCTTCCCGGCTCCTGCGACGATGAACGGCGTGAGGAGGAGCGCGTTCGCCAGCGAGTTCTCCCTGAACGCCTCCACGACGTCGCCGGCCGAAAGCGGAACGCCGAGAGATTCGCCGACGTGCTTCCAGCCGCTCTTCTCCCCGCCCTGCGCGGCGCGGTCCCAGACGAGCCTGTCGCCGAGGAAGTCCTTGTCCTCCGTCAGGTCGACGACGAGCCCCGCCAGCGGCGAGAGCTTGCCTCGGATGAACCTCGTCGCGGTCTGCCCACGGTCGCGGCTGCGCGTCACTCCGTCCGCGCCGACCGTCCTGCCGGTGATGAACCGCGCCATGAACGTCCACCACTGCTTGATCGGGCCGAAGAAGTTGAGGTTGGTGTTCCCGACGCGGACGTTGAGGAAGTTGGCCGAGAGCGGGTTCAGGACCTCTTCGAGCCATTCGGGGTCCTTGCGTCCGAGAAGGAGCGTCGCGAGGAGCGTCCACGCCGCCATCGACGCCAGCTGCCGTGCGTATTCCTTCGCCGCCTGCCTGGACGAGACCATCCTGTCCGCATAGCTGCGCTCGGTAATGTCGCCCCTGAACTGCGGCGCGATGACGTTCCATCCGGTCGCCATCTTGAAGCCGGAGATTGCGAAGCGCGGCGCCCAGAGAGCCGCCGACATTACCCTGTCCCACGTTCCCGTGCCGCCCCTGTTCTCGTACCCGCGCCCGGACGCCACGTTGAGCGACGCGGCGACGTCCTTCTTCTGCGCCTCCGACGGGCCGAGCGGCCCCCAGCCGCCGCTCGCCTTGAGCGCCTTGTAGACGCCGAGGTTGATGCAGTTGAGGAACACGCCGAACGACCGCTCGGACGCCTTGACGCCCGGGATGTCGTCGATGCCGTACTGCTTGCCGCGGATTGTGACGAGCTTCTGCGCGATGCCGCGGAACTCTTCGGGCAGTCCCTTCTCGTCGAGGTTGGAGACGTTGTAGACGTGTCCGCCCATTCTGACGAACTCGTCGAAGTCGGGGTCGGCCATGAGCGCCGCCATGACCGTGTCCGTGTTCGCCTCGCTTCCGAACGCCTTGACCGAATTGACGAGGGCTTCGTAGCCGAGGACGGGGTGGGACGAGAACAGGGCCGCGCCCTGCGTCATCGTCGCGGAGAGGTCGAGCATCGTGCGGAGGACGCGCGGGGCGGCCATCAGCGAGTCGAACCAGTCGATGGCGCGTCCGGCGTTATACGGGAGCACAGAGCGTTTATAGCGTTCGCGCTCCTGCATCAGACGCTTGGACGCGGCGTTGCGAATCCGCGTCGCCTCGATGATCTCGGGGGCGTTCGCCACGCGCTTCGCGAGCGCGGACGGCTCGTGCTTCGCCGGGCCGAAGTCGCGCGCGTTCAGCTTCGCCTCGATGCGCTCGATGTTCTTCGCGAGCGCGCGGCGGCGGCGTTCGACCGCCGCGTTGAACTCTTCGACGGTCCCGGCGGGGAAGTGGAGGTCGTGGATGTCCTGGATGTCCTCCCTGACTTCCTCGATCCTGTCCTTCAAGTCCCTCACGTCCTGTTCCGTGAACTTCTCGCCCTTGCGCCTGCCGAGGATTGCGGCGCGTTCGTCGTCCGTCCGCGCGTTCTCCAGTGCCGTGCGCTTTTCCTCTAGACCGTCGAGTTGCCGCTGCAGCACGCGGAGGTAGCGGTCGAGTTTCTGCCTGTGCGTCAGCGGTTCGGGCGGGAACATTTCCTTGTACTCCCTCCGCTTCACGTCGAGTTCGCGCTTCTTCGCCTCCATTTCGGGCGTGTAGGAGACGGTCCCCTTGGCGCGCATGATCCGCTCGCCCTCGTCGATGGCCTTCTGGAGGTCGTCGATTTCGTTCTGCCACCGCTTCATGAGGGAATCCTGCACCGTCTTCAGCCGCCGCGTCGCGTCCTGGAGCAGAAGTTCGGGGTGCTTCTCCATGAAGTCCTTCATGAGGTCGCGGGTGACCTTCTGCGCGTCGCGGAGCGCCTGCGACGGCTCGTCGCGGATGAGCCCCGTCTTGTCCGGCAGATGACCCTCGACCATCATGTCCTCCCACTTCTGGTACTCGTTCATGAGGGCGCGCTGTTCGCGCAGGGCCTTCTCCAGTTCGGAGTTGTCGGCTTCGTAGGTGTTGCCGTGGCCGGTGATGACCTGCATGACGTCGTGGGCGTCGGCGACGATTCCCGCGCTTTCGAGATCCGCCCTGATGAGGTCGACCGTCTCGTCCACCGTGAGCTTGCGTCCTGTCTCGAGCGCGGCGGCCATGTGGTATCGCCTGATTGCGTCAATCCACCTGCGTCCGTCGGGGAGGTTCATGAGGAATCCGCCGGCGCGGTTCGCGTGGACGACGAGGTGGTCGATAGCCGCCTGGTAGTCGCCCTCGATCTGCCTGAGCACGCGCGAATCGCCGACCTTGTGGCCTTCCGCCTCGCGCTGGAAATGCCTGCGGAGGATGTCCTTCAGCAGTTCGCCCGTCTTCTTCACCGTCAGTTCGTCAAGCTTGCCCTGCGCGTCGCGGTAGGCGTCCCAGAGCATTTTCGCACCCGCCTCCTCTTCGGGGGTGAGCTGCCGCCCGATGTCGGAGCGGATGTCGCCCGTGAACTTCGCGAACGTTCCGTCGCGGTTCAGCATGAAGCGGCGGGCGACGCCCGTCAAGCCCCACTCGCGCGCGGCGAAGCGGTTGGCGCGGTCGAGCGTGTCGATCATGTCCTGGACCTGCTTCCGCGCCTCGCGGATGGCCTGCGCCTGTTCCCTGTTGCCGTCCATCTCGGCCCTGTTGATGAGTTCGGTCTTCTCGTCGAAGTCGCGTTCGAGCTCGATTCGCCGCTGCTGGACGGCGTTCGTCTCCACCGCCGTCCACCCGTGCGGCGTTTCCCCGGAGACGCGGATGAAGCGGTCGATCTCGTCCGTGTTCGAGGCCATGTATTTCCCTGCCTTGACGATGCGGTCGACGGTCGTCTTCTGCCTGTTGACGATTTCGGGGATTCCGCGCGCCGCGCGCCAGGCGTTCACCTCGTGGACGGAGATTGCGGAGAACTCGCCGTCGTCCTCCAGTTCGCGCGAATACCACAGCGTCAGTTCGGACAGTTCCCTGTCCGTGAGGGCGTTGCGGTTGACGAGTTCCCTCTTGAGCATCGTCCGCATGATGTGGATCGGGTCGTTCGGCGAATGGCGGTCGTACTGCTGGAAGTCCTTCGCCTGCTTCACCAGTTCCTGGTTCGACATGGCGACGATCACGTTCCGCAGCCGGTCGGCCTTGTCCGCGAGACCTTCGCCGTCGCCGTTGTAGGCGTTTACGTAGGTTTCGAGGCACTTGCTGAACTCGGCCGTGCGCTGCTCGGGCGTCATCGCCGTGTAGTTCGGGCCGGCGTCCCGCGCACCCGAAATGCCGCCGTCGTCGGGCATCGCGGGGTATTGTTTCAGGAACGCCTCCACGCTCTCCTCCGTGCGCGGGATGAAGAAGCGCGGCGTGAACGCGATGCGCTCGATCGTGCCGAGGCCGTCGGCCTCGAGCTTCTGCATTTCCTTCACGCTCTCCACGCCCTTCAGTTCGATGCGGTAGTCGCCGTTCACCTTCGCCCGGCGGATCTCCCACTCGTCATGTTGGAGCGGGACGGACCGGCCCTCCTGGATGATGCGGTTCAGGACCATCGCGGGGGTCAGTTCGACCGACTGCGGGGCCTTCCCGAAGCGGCGGAGGACGTCGTTCACCGTCTCGGGCTTGATCTCCATGCCGAGGAACGACGAATCCGAGCCGGTCGGCGCGATGCGGTAGATGCGCGGATCGGCCACGCCGAGGCGGTCCCAGACCGGGAGCAGCGTGCCGTGGACGAAATACCGCTTCGTCGTCTGCATTTCGGGGAGCGCCGCGAGGGCGGCGTCCCAAATCTCTTTCGCCTCGTTGTCGAGCAATCGCGTGAAGTTCACGCGGTCGCCGTCGAGGCGCACGTCCCGTTCGAGGACGTTGATAGCCTTGCCGTCGGGCTGGAAGCAGCGGTAGACCGTGTTCACGATTCCGCGTTCGTCCGTGCGCGTCGCGTTCGTCTCGGCGAAGCCGAAGATCTTGCCGGACCTGACGTTTCTCGCGAAGAAGCAGTCGCGCCCGTTCGCCCGCGCCGTCATCTGGCGGAGGGCGGACTCGAACGGCGTTTTCTTCGTCTTCCTGCCGACGCCGACCTCTACGAGGTCGGTCGAACCCGTCCCCCCGCCGGAGTTCCAGATCTCCGTGCGGTTCAGTTCCTCGATGGAATCGGCCTGGATCTTTTCAAGTCCGGGGTCGTACTTCCCCGCGTCCTTCGCCGCCTCGATTGCGTTCCTCATCTTCTCCGAGAACCCGTCGAAGAGCTGGTTCTGCACCGAAACGCGGCAGTTGAGGATGCGGTTGAGGAAGGTCGGCACGTCAGGGAGTTTGCTCGGGTCGAGGTTGCGGTTCTCGTCGAGAAGTTTGTTGACTTCAACCGGCTCGCCCGTCCTGGAGTTCATCCCTATCTTGACGAACCCGAGCTGCTTGCAGACGACGTCGAACCGCCCGCGATCGTCAAGGAACATCTCGTTGAAGAGCTGCTTGACCGCGCCGCTGGCGTACTGGTTTTCGAGGTTGTCCTCTTCCGAGAACACGCCCGAACCGGCGGACGAGCGGTCGCCCGCCGTCAGCGAGCCGAGCTGCGCGAGACGCCGCGCCACCGTCGAGATGAACCGCCGGTGGCCGCGGATGTCCGTGGAGCAGAGCACGTATTCCGGCGGCTGCCTCTCGTTGGAGCGGTGCGTGCGCCCGAATCCCTGCAGGGCGGAGTCCGCGCGCCATCCGGCCTGGAGGAGGTAGTGGACGCGCTTCGCCTGGTTGGCGAAACGCCTGTCGGCGTGGAAGCTCTTGCCCGTGTTGCCTGCGCCCGAGAAGACGAGGACCCTGCGCTTGCCGCTGTTGAACTCGTCGATTTCCGCCTCCCGTGTCGTAGGGGGGTGGCGAACGAGCTTGATCTCCACCTCGCCGTCGGCGTTGCGCACCGGCTGGCGGCGGCGGGAGCGTCCGGTGATCTCGGCCACGTTGTCGACGCCGAACTCTTCGAGGAGGAGGTCGAGCGGGTTGTCGTCGAGCTTCATCATCCGCAGGCGCGTGAGGAGCTCCTCCTTCGCCTCCAGCGCAATCGGGTCATCGACCGGCTTGCCGTCGGCGTCCGTCAGCGGCACCCATTGGGTGTCCCCGTCTTCATCCGTCCGCTCGACGTATTTTATCGTCGGGAACGAATGTTCGACGAAGCCGATGAGTATGTCACGCGGCGAAAGGTCGAGTTCTTCGGGATTGACTTCCTCGCCAGCCGCCTGTTGTCTCCTGATTGCCTTCTCCTGCGTGGCCTCGTTCGTGTTGACGAGCTGAAACACCACCGAATTGCCGGCCTCAAGCTGTCTCTTCGCGTCCGCAATCACCGACGGCATCTGCATCGCCGTCAGCACCTGGCTGAAGAACCGCTGCTGGCCGCTCCAGAACGCGGACATGACAGACGACACCGCGTGGCTGTTCTTCGCGCCGCCGGACGAGACGAGCGCCTCGTTCACGTTGTCGGCCACCAGTTGCCACGCATCCGCGAACTCGTCGTACTTCCGCGTCTGCGATTCCGTCAGCCTGTGCTCCAGCTTGCGGTTGACGATTCCCTCGTAGGAGAGCGTACGCGCCTCGTAGACGCCCATCGACTTCATGTCGCGCGCCACGATCTCCATGACCGAGAGACCGCCCGACGAGACCTTCTCGATGAACTGCTCGCGGTCGCGGAACGCCGTGCCATCGCCCCAGAGGCCGAGGCGGACGGCATACGAGAGGTTTTTGACCTCGGTCGCGCCCGTGGCCGAGACGTAGAGGATTCTCGCCTTCGGGAGCGCGTTCTGCAGCGCCACGACCGTGCGCCCCCGTTTCGACGGCTTCTCCATGCCGCGCTTGCCGCGAGTTGCCACCGCATTGCCCGCTATGTGGCACTCGTCGAACACGATTACGCCGTCGTAGTCCTTGCCGAGCCAGTTGACGAGGTGCTGGAAGCGGCCGAGCCTGCCCTTCTTCATGGAGAAGACCCTGCCGTCCGCGTCGAAATCGACGCCCTGCGCGAGATTGTCGTAGGTCATGAAGGCGATGCCGTGCGTCCGGCCGAGACTTCCACTCTTCATCGGGTCGAACTTGAAGACCTCGCCCTCCATGCCGAAGGTCCTGAGGTCGCGCTGCGCGTCCGGATAGAGGTCGTTGGTCTTCGACACCCACACCGCCTTCCTGCGCCCGTGGTTGTAGTTGTCGCAGATGACGCCCGCGACCTCCGTCCCCTTGCCGACGCCGGTGCCGTCGCCGATGAAGTAGCCGCGCCTGTCGCCGTTCGCGAGAAACTGTTCATGCGCCTGGCCGGCGTAGACGATCTGCTCGACCTGCGCTTCCGACGGCTGGCCGCTCTCGACGGCCTTCTTCGGCAGAATCGGCCGGTAGGCCGGGTCGGGCGGCAGGACGCTCGCCATCGCCGTGGATTCGACGAGCGGCGTCGGATGCGGCTTCGCGCCCGGAACGCGCACCTTGCTCGGACGATACTCGGAGAATGTTCCGTTCCCGACTTCCTTCGGGATTCCCCGTACCTCTTCGCTTACAGGTGTCAATACGAATACGGGGACAGAATTATCCACGCCGAGGACAGGACCTCCCCCAGGTCCTCGTCCGTCATTTTCGACGGATCCGGATATCTCTCCGGGAGACCATCCAAGGGGTCTTCCGAGTCCTCCCGCGCGCTCAGCATTTCTATCCCTATCGTTTCCAGGTTGTAAATTGCCTCCCAGATGCTTAGGTCGCTGTCCGGAAAGAACTCTTCCCGGAGTTCCCGTGCCTGAACTTCCTGCGTGAGAGCCATTAGCCACTGTTTTTCTTTGAGGTGTGGTTCGATCATTTCTTACTCCTTCCAGCATCGACGGGAGTTCGTCGATGCTCTGTATTTTACCATAAACTGGCGGTTTCGTGGCGTCCGGCTTCACCTTGTCGATGACGATGAGGTCGTTGTCGTAGGTCGTGCCGTACTTCGCGTACTCGTTGCCGTTGACGGTGACGTCGGCGCGGACGGCGTAGTCCGAGCCGATTTTCCTCCACCACGCCCTGACCTTCGGGGATTCCGCGTCGTGCGCCATGCCGTGGCCGACGATGGCGACGAGGCGTCCGCCGGGCGAGAGCATCCTGAGCGCCTCCTCGATGTGTTTGCCGCCGATTGCGACGGAATCCTTCCTGTTCGTTCGCTGGGAATTGCTGAACGGCGGGTTCATCACGACGACCGTCGGCCGCTTGACCTCGCCCCTGCCGACGAGCGGGTAGAACATCGTCCAGAGGTCTTCGGCGTTGAAGCCGTAGACCTTCGGCGCGATGCCGAGCCGTCCGAGGATTTCGGCGCGGCGCGGCGAAAGCTCGTTGAGAATCACCTCCGCGCCCGCGATGTCGGAGAAGACGGCGATGCCGCCGACGCCCGCCGACGGCTCGAGCGAGACGTCGTTCGGGTTCACGTTCGCCACCCACGCGGCCATGAACGCCTCGTGCGGCGGGGTTGAGAACTGCTGCATCTTCTCCTGTTCGGCGGAGCGCGTGGTCTGCGTCGGGATGACGGCGAGAATCCGGCGGATGCGCTTGACGACCTCGACCGCCTGTCCGACGCCAGCGTTCGCCGCCGGGCTGAAGAGGTCGCCATGTTCCTTCATGTAGCGGTTGACGGCGAGTTCGAGGATGTCGGTCGCGTCCTTCATCTCGAACGTCCCGTCGGCGACCGAGCCGCCGAGATGCCGGCCGACGATCTCCTCCAAGTCCCGGCGGCTGAACTTCTCGCCGCGCCCGATGACCGCCGCGAGTTCGTCCGCCGCAGCGGAAATGCGCTCGCCGCGTGTCTCCCCGGCGGCGGACGGCTTGGACGGGGCGGACTTCGTCTTCTGCCGCTCCGTCGTCTTCGGCGGCCTGACCGCCGCAAGCGTCGCGTCGACCGCCTTCAGGGTCTCGATCGCCGCGCTTTCGTCCACGGGGTCGATCTTCGCGCCCGTGATCCGCGCCGTGAGCCACATTCCGGGAATGTAGTCCCGCGCCGCGCGGTAGGCGTCGGGTGCGAGTTTGGCGAAAGTCCGGGCGAACTGCCCGAAGTCCCTGTAGCCCTTGCCGGCGAAGAGCCTGACCATCTTCACGCCGACCGTCAGGTTGTGCGCCTGCTTCTCCTCTTCGGAGTGCTCGTCCGCCTCCAGTTTGCGGCTGAACCAGCGGATGTCGTCGTTCGCCATCGTTGTGTGGCGCGGCTCATCGGGCCGGGGCTTCCTGCGGATGGAGAAGCGCGTGTTGATTCCGAGCAGTTCGCCATCAAGCGAAGCCCTGTTCGCGTCCTTGAGATAGGAATCGAATACATTCTTGCTGTAGTTCTCGACAATCCTGTCAATCGCGTCCAGCGCGGCGTCGTGGGCGTTGGACGGCTTGAAGCCGAAGATGCGTTTGACGTTTTCCCAGATCCGGCGCCAGACGCCTTTCTTCTTCATCCGTTCGCGAAACTCCGGATTGGAGAGTTCGGCGACCATTTCGTAGGCGTCGGACGCCCCATACCCGTCCCTCATCCACACCTTGTTTTCGTTGTAGATGCGGAAGATGTCCCTTGCGGCGGACAGCAGTTCCGGCGAGAGTCGCGTCTTGGGGTTCCTTATGTCGCCATTCGCGACCTCCATTGCGTATACGGTCACGCCGTGTATCGTTTCGTGGAGAATCGTCGATGCGAACGTCTGCGGCGAGGTGAACTGCAATGTGTTTGCAAACAGTTTGATTTCCGCCTTGTCGTATTGGGCGACGACCATTCCGCCAATGCCGAGTGGACTGCGCCCATCGTATTGGCCGAGGGAATAGTTTATGCCAAGAGCCTTGGCAACGGGGAACACCCGTGCAAAAAGGTCGGCGCACTCCCCGTCGGAATTCAGATTGTCGAATAGCGCTTGCGCCGTGTCGCTCGATATCCGCCCGGTCCGCATGGACCTTGCGGCGGATTCACCTTGCACCGCAAGAATATTATGAACAGCCGCAACGAGTTGGCGATTAGGAACAGCATTATCGGGAATGCCAAGACCATCGCCAAGACGATCCGCGTCAATATCCAACCTGTGCTTCTTTTGCCCATCGCCGTCAATTATACCAAATTTCCGCGTGTCGCCGTCGATTTCCAGTTCGCGGGAGAACCACATCTGCCCGGCGAGGTCTTTGAACTCGTCCGTCGCGTCGCCGAGGTCTGCCGCGCCGTCATCGACGGGCGTCTCGTCTTTTTGGACGTTCTTGCCGTTGTCCGCGTTCCGACGGGCGTCATATTCGTCCTTCGCCCTGTCCTCCTCGCCCAGCTCGGCCTTGCCCTTCGCCTCGCGGTCGGCGAGGATGACCGCCGCCGCGTCCAGCCGCGCCCTGAAGCGCGGGTCGTCCGCGTGCCGCCCCCACTCGCGCACCTTCGCCCTGAGCGCCGCGTCGGGAATGAATGCGTCCATGCCGAGGGCCCTTGCCGCCCTCTGCGCCTCGTCCTTCGTCGGCGCGGCGGGCTTCACTTCCTCTGCGGCGGACGGCGTTTTCGTCTTCGAGGGCGCGGCAACCCGTCGGGATTCCCGACGGGT
>CAVAHB010000071.1:0-23610 GCA_963588415.1 Faecalibacterium sp. CAG:74 | reverse complement strand
TGTCGACGTAGATCTGCCCCGCCTTCTGCAGAGCCTCGAAGTCTGCGATGTCTGTTGCAATCGGTTTCATGCCGCCTATTATACCAAAAGTTTACGGCGATGGCACGGCAGACGCAGGGAAGTCGGGGGAAAACCGTTAGAAGCGGATTAGAAACGACAACCGACGGGAAATGGCCTCTCCGCAAGGTGAAAATACGTCCTGACGCGAGGGGACTTGAAACGAGGATTAGAAGAAACTTAGAAGTTCCCTTGGAAAACTTGGGAAATCAGACAATTCTTCGGATATGGTGTCAGAGACCGAGCGGCGGAAGGGCGCGTTCGACGGCCCGCATCAGCGCGGCGTTTGAAGGTTGCGTGTAGCGGGCGTGCATTCCTCCACCCGCATGCCCCGTGATTGCGTCCGTGACGTGCGGCGGTATGCCCGCCTCGTCCATCAGCGAAATGAACGTCGCCCGCAACGAATGGAAACTGGCGCGTCCGCGCCCCCGTTTTTCGATGCCACACGCCCGAAACGCCCGACACAGCACTTTCGTCGGGCATTTGCGAGCGTCTTCCGGGAAGAGAAAGCCCTCCGTCCCCGACGCGGACAGCAACCGCTTCACGCATTGCCGCGCCGGCGGCACGAGCGGAACGCGAATCAGCCGCCCCTTCACCTGCCGCGTCTTGTTCGGGCAGATCAGCAGAAAATCCCCCTGGGACGACACTTCGCCGCGCTCGAGTTCCGCGACATCCGACAGCCTCAGCCCCGTATAATAGCCGATGACGACCATGTCGGCGTAGAAATGCGCCCGTCGATGACGGCTTTCCGTCGTCAGGTAGACGATGACTCGCCGAATCTCATCCAACTCAAGTCGTCGGTAGAACTCGGACGCGACTCCGTGCGCACCGAATTGCGCGGCGTCTTTCCAGACGGACGCATCCCAGTCAAGCGTCCGCCACACGCGACGGAAGAAGACGATCATCCGTCCCGCCGAGACATACCGCCGAGCGAGCGATTCGGCAATCTGCCGCGCTTCATCCGGGGCCAGCAGGACGGGCATTGACGACGAAGCCAAGTCGGCCAGAATCTCCAGCCAGCGGCGATAGTTCACCGCGCTCGGACACAGGCCGGATTGCGGGGAATGCGCACAAAAGGCCGGCCAAAGCGACCGCCAGGGAACGGCCGAACTCGCCTTGATTCGTCCGAGACGGGCTCGCGCCTTTTCGCCAAGTTTCACAAGATGCGAAAGCCACCGTTCCTCATCTTCCCGTCCGACGGGCGCAATCTGGTTGGCACGCAGACGTGCAACGCGCAGATTGTCCGTCTTCAGCGAGAGCCACTTCTGCCGTCCGCCGACGGTTTGCACGAGGTAATAGCGGTTTCCCTTTCGCTGCAACGAGCCGTAATGTGCATTCATCTGGCATTTATACCCATTTAATAAGGGCGCAAGATTTAATAAGGGCGCAAGGAACTTTGCGCCCCTTGTGTCCTCCGCACACTCTGCGTTAAAATGCGCGGCCGTTAAAAACCGCCGCGCCCGTCAGCCGCCGTGGGCTTCAAGCCAGTTGACCCCGACCCCGATGCCGACGTCGAGGGGAACGCCGAAGTCGATGGCCATCGTCATCTCGCGGCGGACGATCTCCTTCACGCGGTCAACCTCGTCCTTCGGCGCGTCGAAGACGAGTTCGTCGTGGATTTGAAGCACCATCTTCGTGTGCAGAGCGGCCTCGCGAAGAGCGCGGTCGATTCGCACCATGGCGACCTTGATGAGGTCGGCGGCGGAACCCTGAATCGGCGTGTTGATGGCGTCGCGTTCCGCACCTTGCCGAGCCGTCGCATTGCGCGAATTGATGTCGCGGAGCGTCCGTCGCCGGCCGAGGATTGTCTCGGCGTAGCCCTTCTCACGCGCCCGGGCAATTGCGGCTTCCATGAACGCACGAACCTTCGGGTAGAGTTTGAAGTAGGTCTCGATCAGGTCGGCGGCCTCCCTGCGCGACACGTGAAGCCGCTGGGAAAGGCCGAACGCCGAGATGCCGTAGATGATGCCGAAGTTGACCATCTTGCACTTCGCTCGCTGTTCGGGCGTGACGAACGCCGGCATCACATCGTAGACGCGGCTCGCCGTTTCGCGGTGAATGTCCTCGCCATTCCGGAACGCCTCGAGCATCGCGGCATCCTTCGAGAACGCCGCCATCAGGCGCAGTTCAATCTGCGAATAGTCCGCCGAAACGAGCACGTGGTTCGCATCCCGTGCGGTGAAGGCCCGGCGAATCAACTTGCCGCGCTCGGTGCGAATCGGGATGTTCTGCAGGTTCGGGTCGGACGAACTGAGCCGCCCCGTCTCGGTGAACGCCTGCGAATAGGTCGTGTGGACGCGCTGGTTCGCGTCAATCAGCGTCGGCAACTTGTCCACGTAGGTGGACTTCAGTTTCGAGCAGGCGCGGTATTCGAGAATCGACTTCACGACCGGATGGTCGCCAACGAGTTTCTGCAGGGTCTTCTCGTCCGTTGAATACTGCCCGCGCGCCGTCTTCTTCGCGACCTCCGGGTTCAGTTTCAGGCGGTCGAAGAGAAGAGTCCCGAGCTGGGCGGGGCTGTCCACGTTCAGGCCGGGGTCGGCGTAGCGCAGAATGTCCTGCACGAGGACGAGGATGTCGCGGTCGAGTTCGCGCCCGTATTCCTTCAGCGCGTCCGTGTCGAGCCGCACGCCCTCGCGTTCCATGTCGATCAGCACGCGCACGAGCGGCTCCTCGACTTCGGCGAGGGACTTCATCGCGCCCGCCGCCTCGACCTGCGGACGCAGCGCATCGTCCAGCCGAAGGGTGACATCCGCATCTTCCGCCGCATAGTCGCGGACTTCCTCCGGCTTCAGCGCGGACATCGAAAGCTGACTCTGGCTGCGCTTCCTCTCGCCAATCAGCCGCTCGATAGGAATCGGACGGTAGTTCAGGTACTGCTCGGCGAGAAAATCCATCCCATGCCGCGCCGCCGCGTCGAGGCAATAGTGCGCGAGCATTGTGTCGTGCGGCACGGACGCAAAGCCGATGCCGTACCGGCGCAGGACGGAGCGGTCGAACTTCACGTTGTGCCCGACGAACGTCTTCGTCGGGTCGGCGAAGAGTGGACGAAACACGTCGATCAGGTCGCCGACGACATACCACGCCTTTCCCGGCGCGGTTGCGAACGAGAAGCCGACAAGTTTGCAGAAGTGAGCCTCGGTCGATTCGTGTCCGTCCACGGCGGCGGTCTCGGTGTCGAAGGCGATGCGCGAAGCCGCCATCAGGGTGTCGAGCAGTTCGCGAGCCTCCGTCTCGGTCGTGACGAGCCGGTAGTCGTGCGGCACGGTTTCAATCGTCTTCAGCTCCTCCGTGCGCGGGACGGACGGCGCACCGCGTGCGGCGACGCCCTCGTCGTTCAGGAGTTCGCGGGCGAGGCGGTTCAACTCGAACTTCGTGCAGACCGCCGCGAGTTTCTCGCGGTCGGCCTCCTTGAGGCGGTAGTCGTCCCAGTTCACCTCGATGGGAACATCCGTGCGAATTGTCGTGAGGAACTTCGAGATTCGCGCGTCCGCCGCGCCGGCGAAGACGCGCTCGGCGAGTTTGCCCTTGATTTTGCCGACGTTCGCGATGATACCCTCGATGTCGCCGAACTTCGCGAGCAAGTCCGCCGCCGTCTTCTCGCCCACGCCGCGAATGCCGGGAATGTTGTCGGAAGAATCGCCCGCAAGGGCAAGGTAGTCAATCATCTGCTGCGGGTCGCGCAAATGCCAATGCTCGCACACCTTCGCAACGTCGTAGACCTCGGCCCCGTCGCCCGAACGCGAGGGACGGTAGAGATTCACGCCCGGACGCACCAGTTGCGCGGCATCCTTGTCGGGCGTCGCGAGAAAGACCTCGAGCCCGGCCTCCGCACCCTTCACGGCAAGCGTGCCGATCACGTCATCCGCCTCAAAGCCCGGAACACGCACGACGGGAATGCGCAACGCCTCCGCCAACTCGAACGCATATGGAATCGACGCGACAAGATCTTCCGGCATCTTGTCCCGCGTCGCCTTGTAGGGCGGATAGGCCTCGTGGCGAAAGGTCGGTCCGCCCGGATCCATCGCAAGCACGACGTGCGACGGCTTCTCGTGCTTGACGATTGAGAGCATTCCGTTCGCGAGCCCCAGAAGGGCGGAGGTGTTGATGCCCGAAGCCGTCATGCGCGGATTGCGCAGGAACACGAAATGTCCCCGATAGAGGAAAGGCATCAGGTCGATGACGAAAAGTTTTCTCATGCGCGTTCGGCGTTGCGGCGTTCGAGTTCCGCACGGTAGGCCTCGGGCGCGAGCGGCTTGCGCGCCACGCCCGACCTGACCGCCGCCATGGCGACGGCGAACGAGACCTCCGTGAAGAGACGGCGGTCGAACGGCTTCGGAATGATGTAGTTCATGCCGAACGTCAATTCCTCGCCCGGATAGAGCGCCTTCACCTCGTCCGGCACGGGTTCGCGCGCGAGTTGGGCGAGCGCCTCGGACGCGGCGACCTTCATCTCCGCATTGATTGTCGTCGCCCGCACGTCGAGCGCACCCCGGAAGAGGTAGGGGAAGCCCAACACGTTGTTAATCTGGTTCGGATAGTCGCTGCGCCCCGTCACCATCACGTATCTGCGCCCCTCCATCGCCTTCGCGACTTCCTCGGGACGGATTTCCGGGTCGGGGTTCGCCATCGCGAAGATCGCCGGGAACTCGCCCATCGCCCGCACATCGTCGCCCGACAGCACGTTTGCGGCGGATACGCCGATGAACACGTCCGCCCCCGTCATCGCCTCGCGGCGCGTCAGCGTTTCGGCGACGTCCCGTGCATGGACGCGGTTCTGCGGCGGAAGGTCGGTGCGCGAGGAGGCCAGAACGCCGCGAATGTCGAACATCGTGATGTCCTTCACGCCCGCCGCCTTCAGCATGTCGGCGATGCGCGTACCCGCCGCACCCGCGCCGTTGATGACGATCTTCAGTTCGCCGAGCGCCTTACCCTTCAGGTGGGCGAAGTTCATCACGCCCGCCGTCGCAATCACCGCCGTACCCCACTGGTCGTCGTGGAAGACGGGAATGTCGAGAAGACGGTCGAGCGTATCCTCAATCTCGAAGCAGGCCGGCGCGGCAATGTCCTCGAGGTTGATGCCACCGTATTGTGGCGCAATCGCAAGCACCGCGTCAATCACGCGCTTCGGGTCGGTCTTCCCCGTGGCCTTCCCGTCCACGCGGCAATGGTTCAGCGGCACGGGCCAGGCGTTCACGTCCGCAAAAGACTTGAAGAGCACGGCCTTGCCCTCCATCACGGGAATGGACGCGGTCGCCCCAAGGTCGCCGAGACCGAGAATCGCCGTGCCGTCCGAGACGACGGCGACAAGGTTCGCTTTCGCGGTGACGTCGAAAACGGCGGACGGATTTGCCGCGATTTCCTTCACCGCCTGCGCCACGCCCGGCGTGTAGGCAAGGCAAAGATCTTCCTTCGTCTTCAGCGGCTTCGGCAACGACACCGCGACCTTTCCACCCTGATGATACTTGAGAATCGACTCCCTGTCATAACTTGCCATGTCATATCTCCTGTCTTCTAAATTAGGCAATTATACCCCCCCCCCCTGAAAGCAGAGCGGGGAAAGCTGTCTCGCCCGGCGCGAGAACCGTCTCATGAAGAGTGAAAAGCGTCACCCTGACGCCCGTCGGCTCAAGCGTCTCCCTCACGATTTTCACCCAGTCAGGTTCAAGTTCGCAGACGATGACGACCGTATCCGCCTTCGTCTCGCGGATGATTTGCGGAGCCTGAAGGAGCGGACCGAGAACCTGAATGCCGCCGATGTAGCGTCCGCGCAAGGTGAGGTCGTCGTCGATGATGCCGACAATCAGGCGGTTGCAACTCGTCGCGCGGCGCACGAGTTCGCGGCGAAACGAGCGGTAGCGAAGCCCCGCGCCGTAGACGAGAATGCGCGAAACCTCACGCCCATCCCGAAGACGTGCGCAATCCACCGCAAAAAAGATGTCGCGGACGAAACTGCGGAAGAGCCGTCCGACGGCCAGGAAAAGCGCGGTGAGCGAGGCAAAACCGAAGGTGAACTGGACGAGGCGGTCGTCGTTGAGACCGGGGTAGTAGTAGATGACGACCGAACTCAGGAGAGACCCCAGCACGCAGGCCCCGCCCAATGCCAGGAAGTTCGACACCATCGCCCGCGACCAAACGACACGGTAGACACGGAAGAACACGAGAAACACGAAGACGAAAAGCACGCGAATCGGCAGGGCCTTCATCACCATCCCCCGCGTGACGCCGACCGAAAGGGCGTTTGCGACAATGAAGTAAAGGGCGACCATCGCCGCAATGTCGAAGAAAACCCAAAGCGGGACTTCCGCGTGAGCGAGCCGCCGCCGCGTCGTGACACGGCGGTCGTGCGCCACCGAATTGAGCAATTGGCCGATGTCGAAGAGTTCGATGCGGGCGATGTCGCGGAAAACGACGATTGCGGCGATCGTCACCGCCAGCAGCCACAGACCGCCCGACCGCGACTTCAGGGCCATGCCGATGAAGCCAACGCCGACCAGGAAAAACGCGAAGAGGTAGAGAACCCACGCCGCCTTACGCTGGTTCAGCCCGACGGAACGGAGAATGCGGTGGTGCAGGTGATCCTTATCCGCCGTCATCACCCGACCACCCACCGTGCCGCGATTCAGCAGGCGGCGCGTCGTCCGCCGCAGGATGGCAAGCGCCGTATCGAAGATTGGAACACCCATTGCCAGAAGCGGAACGCCGACCGAAACGAGGTAGGAGTTCGGCTCGTGCGAGAGAAGCGGCAGTGAGGACAGCACAAACCCGATGAACATCGACCCACAGTCGCCGAGAAAGACGGACGCGGGATTGTAATTGTAGCGCAAAAAGCCGAGCAGCCCGCCCGCGAAAGCAAAGTAGAAGAGCGTCGCCGACGGGCGACCCGTGAAAATGAGAGCCCCCGCCATACCAACCGTGGCGATAAGCGCAAGGCCGCTCGCAAGTCCGTCCAGCCCGTCAATCAGGTTGAAGGCGTTCACCGCCCCGACAATCCAGAAAACCGTGATGATGCCGTCAAGCCACGCGGGGACGAACGGCCAGAGGTCGCGGAAGCCAAGCCCCGCCCACGCCCACGTCAGCGCGGCGATGACGACCTGCCCGAGAAGTTTCACCTTCGGCGGAAGCGAGAACTTGTCGTCCGCCAGCCCCAGAAGCACAATGCCCGACGAAAGGAGAATCAACTTCACATATTCCGCGCCGGCAACGAACTTGAAGGACGAGAAGCCCCACATTACCAGATACGCCCCGACCACGCCGGCGAAAAGCGCGAGGCCGCCGCCACGCGGAATCGGAATCTTGTTGATTCGCCGCGCATCCGGCTTATCTACCATTCCCAGCCGTCGATTCATCTCACGCACGAGCGGCGTAAGGAGGAGCGTAAACCCAAGAGCCAGCAAAAACGTCGTGAGATACGGCAGCATGGCTCTCATCGCGGCAAAACTCCCTTCAGGTTTTCAAGAAACTCCGAAAGCCGAGCATCGTCGGCAACGGAGGTATTCACCGTCACCATCACCCAACGGTCGATTCGTCCCGCAAAAGTGCGGTCGAGAATGTCGCGGAAAATGCGCTTCACGTGCGATGACGTGCGGTAGCCCGCCTGATTCGCGAAGGTGTAGGCGAAGCCAAGCGTCGGGAAATCGCGGCGTTCGAGCGAAATGAATCGCCATTCCGTCCCGTCCACGAGAACCGTGCGGGGCTTCATCATCTGGTAGCCCTGCGAGGGCAGGCAGAGTTCGGGACGGTGAATCGAACTCTTGCTCCGACCGCCGATGACGGCGGAAACGAGAAACCAGTCGCCTTTCATGTCCGTGTAGTTCCGCTTGACGAAAACCGTGTCGGACGGCAGAACCGTCAACTCCGCCTCGGACGGCGGAATCTCCACGCTCGAAAACCCCTCGATTTCGCCGAGCGCGACGGCCGGGGCTTCCGCAAGGACGGGATCGACCGATTGCGCCTGGTGGCACATCACCCCGACCGTCAGGGCGCACATCAGAATCGGGAGCACGAGCCGCCGCATCATTTTTCCCCCTTCGCCGCAATAAGGCGACTTGCGAGCAACATCAGGAGAATGGCCGCGAAGAAGACGACGTATCCCGAATAGTCGTGGTAGAACCCCGTCGCGAAGTCGGGCGAGCAGGTCGCCGCGACAAGCACGATTGTCAGAATCCGCATCACGTTGCCGAAGATGGCAATCGGTATCGAACAGGCGAACAGAACGCCGCGCCGCAGCCACGTTCGCTGGCTAAAGTAGGCGTAGCCCGCCGTCAGGGCCATCAGGGCGAAAATCGAACGAAGCCCGCTACACGGCTCGGCCACGTCAATTGCAAACGACCCCGTGGAAGACATCAGCATCGTCCCACGCCGCACAACATCCACCCCGAAGCCCTTCAGCGCACCATACGCCACCGACGTCGCGAAAAGCCGGAGATGCACCGTAATCACATCCAGAAACGTCGCCAGGGGAAGGCAGAAGAGCAGAAACGCCGCCGGGAAAAGCACGCGCATCGCCAGCCGCCGCCCGAAGAACGCCCATGGCAACGTCCAGCACAGCCCCGCGAAAGCCAGCATCTCAAAACGTATCTGAAGCCCCCGCGCACCCAGAAGACCGAGCAGGAAGAACGGAATCGCGAGCAGGAAGCCGAGAATACTCGGCTCGCCCACGCTCGCGGCAATCTCCTTCCACTCCCGCCACAGGATGTAGAGGGAGAAGAGCGGCACGTACCATCCGTAGGAGAGATCCTCCTCGACGGCCTGAAAGATGGCGGGCGCATGGCTCAACAACAGCAGATGAAATCCCCACAGGAGGGATAGCATCGACAGGCAGAAGAGCCCCACACGAATCTGCAATTCACGCAAAATCATTGCGTCAATTATACCCTATCTCCGTTGCCAAAAACCTGACCTAAAGTCGGGTTCAGCACACGGGCGTCAGTTTCTCAAGTCCACCCATGTAGGGGCGCAGGACTTCAGGAATCGTCACCGAGCCATCCGCATTCTGGTGCTGTTCGAGAAGTGCGACCATCAGGCGCGGCAGGGCGACGCCCGAACCGTTCAGCGTGTGGACGAGCCGTGTCTTGCCGTCCGCGTCGCGGAAGCGGCAGTTCAGGCGGCGGGCCTGGTAGTCGGTGAAACACGAGCACGACGAGACCTCGAGCCACTGCTTTTCGCCCGGCGCCCAGAGTTCGAGGTCGTAGCACTTCGCGGCGGAAAAGCCCATGTCGCCCGAACTGAGCATCAGCACGCGGAAGTGAAGCCCGAGTCCCGTCAGCACGGCTTCGGCCTCCTTCACAAGCGTTTCCAACTGCTGGAAACTGGTGTCAGGGTGGACGAAGTTCACCATCTCAACCTTGTCGAACTGGTGGACGCGCAGCATCCCGCGCGTCATCTTGCCGGCACTGCCCGCCTCGCGGCGGAAGCACGGCGTATAGGCCGTCAACTTGATCGGCAGTTTCCTGCCGTCGAGAATGTCGTCGCGATAGAAGTTCGTCACGGGAACTTCGGCGGTCGGAATGAGCCAGAAGTCATCGACATTGCAGTGGTAGAGGTCTTCCGCAAACTTCGGGAGCTGACCCGTACCCGTCATCGAGTCGCTGTTCACGATGAACGGCGGCAGCATCTCGGTATAGCCCTGCTCCCGACAATGCAGGTCGAGCATATACTGAATGAGCGCACGCTGAAGTTTCGCACCCTGTCCGAGAATGATCGGGAAGCCCGTTCCCGTCAGTTTCACGCCACGCGGGAAGTCGAAGATGCCGAGTTTCTCGCCGACCTTCATGTGGTCGAGAACCTCGAAGTCGGGTTCTTTCCACTCGCCAACCTTGCGCACAACGACGTTCGTCGAACTGTCTGGACCCGTCGGGATTTCCGGCGCGGGAATGTTCGGAATCATGAGCAGGGTCTCGCGCAGGTCGTGTTCAACGGTCGCAAGTTCCCGGTCGATTTCGGCGATACGGTCGCCGACGCGGCGCATTTCCTCCTTGACCTTCGAGATGTCGCCGCCGACCTTCGCGACTGCGCCAATCTCCTTCGAGGCGGCGTTGCGCTTCGCCTTCAGGGTCTCCGTCTCGCCGACAAGTTCACGGCGGCGCTCATCCAAGTCACGCGCCTTCTCAAGGCGTTCCCTCTCGACCCCGCGCCGCGCAAGCGCGGCGACCGTGGCATCGAATTCATCCCTCAGTTTCCTGATGTCTATCATATTCCTTATCCTTTCAACTCAAATCAGCGTTCGACGGGCGTCATCTTCAAGACCCATTCCTCGTCCCGGATGGGGAAGCGGTATTCCCCCATCGGCAACGGCCCGCAACTTGCGCCGCCAAGACCCGTCTGGCGGATGTCGAGATTGAGGCGGATCTCCTCGCATTCCACGGGCGGGGCGAAATAGCGCTTCTGTCCGTTGCGGTGGCGGGCAAATTCCAAATCCTCGACACCCGTGTGGAGCGCCTGAACGAACATCGGCACGGACGCGGTGAACCGCACGCCCGCCCCGTCCTCGTCGGTAAACTCGACCCACCGCACGTCGGAACGGAAGCCGTTATCCTGCGGCCGCACGTAGTACTCGGCGAGATCATCGACGGACGAGCGCCAGCGGCCGAAGAAACTCGCCGTCTTCCTGTCGTCATAGTTCTCACGCGGCCCGCGCCCGTAGTATTCGACGTTCTCAAGGTCGCCGCTCAACTTGAGCGTAAGCCCGAGACGCGGCAGGGCCGACGGCATCGTCCCGAACGGCTTCACCCGATTGAGGGCGGTAACCGAACCATCCGAAGCGAATGTCCACTCGATGCGGTGATCGAACCCTGCGGACTTCGAGCCGGTGATTCGGACGGTGGTGATGACCGTATTGTTCGAAACGATGATTGGCCGGGCGTGATAGCGCGGCTGGGTGAGCCCGCTTGCGAAGAAACTGTCGCGCATCCAATTGTCGTTGTCGACGAAAGCGCGCATGAAGGAGAGTTGCGGCCCGGCGACGAGTCCGTTCGATTCCTCCGGCGTTTCCATCAGGATGTCGCGTCCGTTCATCTCAAGCGCGACGAGCGCACCCGCCTCGCGGCAGAAGACGGCTTCCGTCTCGCCCGCCGTGACGACGACGGTATCGGCCGTCTCGACGATTTTGACGGTTCCGGATCCGGCCTTCGGCGCGGCGGAAGCGAACGCCGCCTTCGGCACGTCGGTCAGGCGAATCTGGTTGCGCGAGATGGCCCAGCCCTTCTTCGCCCACGGCGTATCCTTCTTCTGGCGGAAGTTGATGTTCACGAACCATTCCGCCCCGTCGTCAATCTTTGACCGAAACGACGGCAGCGCGAAGCTTTCCTTCGACAGCGGCTTGACATCCGGCACGGTGAACGGCCCAAGTTCAACCACCTCCCCGTCCTTCAGCAATTCGTAGTCACCCGAAAATGCGCTCGCCGGCGTAAAGCCGAAGCGGTTCTCAAGTTCGAACCCGTCCCCCTTGCGCGTAACGACGAGGTTGCGGTGGACGTGGCCGATTTCAATCAGTTTTGCCGAAACGCGGCGAAGCGGATCGACGATGCCGTCGCAGCAGAACGGCCCGTCGTTCGGCTCCTCGTCGAAGTCGCCGCCGTAGGCGAGAATGCGCTCGCGGCGATCCGTCTCGGGGTCGATGCGGTCGGTCACCTTCCAGACGGCGTGATCGACCCACTCCCAGATGCAGCCGCCCATCAGGGAGTCATATGAATAGAAGGCGTCCCAGTATTCCTGGAAGTTGCCGACGGCGTTGCCCATCGCGTGGGCGTATTCGCAGATGAAGGCCGGCTTGCCCGCCGAGTGGGCAATTTCCTGTCCCGAACCGCCAGTCCATTTCGGCATCATCGTCCGCGAGTTTCGCGGTTCGTCGCCCAGTTTGCCGCGCTCGATTACCCACGCGACATCGGGATACATCTGGGAATCCACGTCCGCATCCACGTTGCCGCGCTCCCAGTGGGTGGGGCGCGTCGGGTCGAGGGCCTTCACCTTCGCAAGCGCGTGGCGGAAGCAGTCGCCGTGCCCCGTCTCGTTGCCCATCGACCACATCGTGACGGACGGATTGTTGCGGTAGAACGTGACGTGGCGCAGGTTGCGTTCGACGATCGTGTGATCCCACTCCGGCTTGCGTCCGAGCGCATTCTCTCCGTAGCCCGGTTCGTGGCCTTCGACGTTCGCCTCGGCGACGAGGTAGAGTCCGTAGCGGTCGCAGAGGTCGTACCAGAGGTGGTGGTCGGGATAATGCGAGGTGCGCACGGTGTTGACATTGTATTTCTTCATAAGGAAGACATCCTTCAGCATCTCCTCGAGCGTGACGGCGCGGCCGTTCTCCGGGCTGGTTTCGTGGCGGTTCACGCCCTTGAGCTTCACGGGCTTCCCGTTGACGAGGAATCGGTTGCCGACGACCTTCTGCTCCTTGAAGCCGACCTTCTTCGCACGGATGTCGTCGCCCTTGCGGATGACGAGCGTATAGAGGTAGGGGTCTTCAGCCGACCAGAGGTTGACGCGCCCGACCGTCAGGGTCGCCGACGGGTTCGCAAGCGTTCCGACGAGTTTGCCCGCCGCGTCGTAGAGCGCGGCGGAATCGAACGCGCACCCTTCGACGGCCAGTGTCGCCGTAGCGTAGTCCGCCGCGAGCGAGGTCTTGACGAGGAAGTCCCAGACCCCGTCCTTCGGCATCGCCCACAGCGTGACATCGCGGAAGATGCCGGAATAGCGCAGCATATCCTGGTCTTCAAGATAACTGCCGTCACACCAGCGGTAGACCTCAACCGCAAGCAGGTTTTCGCCCTCGCGGAGGAACTTCGTCACATTGAACTCGCTCGGCAACTTCGAATCCTCCGCATATCCGACCTTCTCGCCGTTCACCCAGACGTAGTAGGCGGAATAAACGCCGTCGAACCGCAGAATGACCTCGCGTTCCTTCCAACCCGCCGGCACGGTGAACGTCGTGCGGTAGGAGGAGACGGGATTGTAGTCCGGCCTGTTGCTCTGCCGGTCGAGAATCTTCGGCGCGGCGTTTGCGTGGGGATAGCGGACGTTCGTGTAGCCGGGCGAGCCGAAGCCGTGCATCTCGACGCAACTCGGCACTTCGATCGTGAACCAGTCCGAGTCGTTGAAGTCCGTCCGGTAAAAGTCCTTCACACGCAGGTCGGGATTGCCCGCCCACGAGAACTTCCAGTCGCCGTTCAACACCTTCTTGTAGGGCGTCGCCGGCTCGAGCGCGTCGGTGAACGCCGCCTTCTCGTCGGCAAGCGGCATCGAGTAGGTTCGGGCGGGAAGCCGGTTGATTGAATTGACGGCCGGGTTCTCCCAGTCGTTCAGGCTCTCGGCCCGCAGCGCACCGGCGCACGACAGCACCGCCGCAACGGATGCAACGCCCATCTTATTCATCATCATTCTCCTTTGGTGTTTTCGTTCGTTCAAATCAATCGGTTGTGTTGTCCTTACAGTTTGATTCCGTCAAACAGCCCGGACATCGTGCCCACGCCGGCGTTCCGCGCCGCATTGGCCTTCATCCATTCGGCGACCTCGGCCTCGTTCTGTTCGGCGGCCTCTTCCTCCGGGGACTTCTTGAAGACGCGGGCGAGACATTCCTTACGCGAAAGCGAAACGCGCTCCGCCTCGCGGTCGATGCGCATCACCTTCACCGTCACGCCGTCGCCCGACTTGAGGAACTCCCTCGGATCGTTCACGCGCTCCCACGCAATTTCGCCAGCCGGAATCAGGCCCTCCACGCCACCGAGATCGACGAACGCGCCGAAGTCGAGGACGCGCGTCACCGTGCCGTTCAGCGTCTCGCCCTCGGTCAGCTGGGCGAGCGTCGCCTCGCGCAAGGCTGCCTCCTGCAACTCAATCAGGGCACGGCGCGACACGACCACGCTCAGTCCACGGTCGTCCACCGAATATTCGGTGATGAGGAAGTCGAACTTACGCCCGACGTATTCCGCCGCCTCCTTCTTGAACTTGTCAATCTGGCTGAAGGGACAGAACGTGCGCTGGCCGGCCACGGTCACCTCGTAGCCACCCTTGACCTCCTTCTCGACGAGTCCCGAGATGGACTCCCCGGCCTCCCACGCCGCCTTGATCGTGGCGTTGTCGGCGGAAGCGACCGCCTCATCCGTCTGCCGCACCGGCCGAACGATGAGTTTGTCGTCGTTGAACGCCTTGCCGAACTTATAGCCGCGGCGAATGCCCTTCATCTGGTTGTCGACGAGAGAGCCGAAATCGAACTTATCGCTGTTCATGATAGGATGGTATTATAGCATAATTGCCGCCGTCGATTGAAGGGAGAAAAAGAAAGGGGACGACTCGAAAAGTCGCCCCCTCTTGCAGGTTCTGGATTCCAATCAGGCAACCGAGCCGCCGACCTTCTCAATCTTCGCCTTCGCGGAAGCCGAGCAGGGGACCTTCACGATGAACTTCTTCGTCAATTCACCATTGCCAAGAATCTTCACCAGCGGACGCTTGTTGTCGGTGAGACCGACCTTCGCCAGCGCCTCAACAGTAATCTCAGCACCCGCCTCGAACCTCTTCTCGAGTTCCGAGACATTGACGGCGAAAGCCTTCGCGTTGAACGCGGAATTGTTGAAGCCGCGCTTCGGAAGACGACGCACGAGCGGCATCTGGCCGCCCTCAAACATCAATTTGTGCTTGTGACCCTTGCGGGAAGCCTGCCCCTTCTGACCACGGCACGAGGTCTTGCCCATGCCCGATCCGCACCCGCGGCCAACGCGTTTCCGACGATGGCGGGCACCAGGAGTATTCGTAAGTGAATGAAGTTCCATTTTCTATTCTCCTTTCTTAGGCACGGATTGCCGCGATTTCCTCGGCACTACGAAGCTTGGAGAGCGCGTTCAGCGTGGCCTTGACCACGTTGAGCCGGTTCTTGGACCCGAGGGACTTGCCGACGGCATCACGGATGCCGACCGCTTCGAGGACGGGGCGCATGCCACCGCCGACGATAAGGCCAGTACCTTCCTTCGCCGGCTTCAGCAACACGCGACCACCGTCACATACGCCTTCAACGTCGTGCGGAATGGTCTTGCCGCGAAGCGTGACCTTGTGCATATCCTTGCGGGCGGCTTCGCCACCCTTGCGGATTGCATCCGAGACCTCGTTCGCCTTGCCAAAGCCCAAGCCAACCTTGCCGTCCTTGTCACCGACAACGATGACGGCGGAGAAACTCATGCGGCGACCGCCCTTGACGGTCTTCGCACAGCGGTTGATGAACACGGTATGCTCGTCGAGATCGTCCTGCGCACCCATGTCATTGCGCTTGTCGCGATTCATAGCCATGATTACTTAGCCTCCTTCTTGGTGCTGATCACGAGACCAGCCGCAACGGCGGATTCCACGATTGCCGCAACGCGGCCCGTGTACTTGTTGCCACCGCGGTCCACGACGACATTCACAATGCCGGCGGCCTTCGCGGCGGCGGCGGCGGAAGCACCAAGTGCCTTCGCGACTTCGATATTGGCCTTCGTCTCCTTGATGGTGCTCGCGGAGGCGAGGGTATTGCCCGCGTCGTCGTCGATGAACTGCACGTACATGTGCTTGTTGGTGATGCAAATCGACATACGCGGACGCGCAGCCGTACCGATAATGCGCTGACGAAGACGCAGATGGCGCTTCTGACGCTGAACTTTGCGATTGAAGCTCATTAGGCGACCTTCTTTCCTTGTTTGCGGCGGATGTGTTCGCCGAGGTACTTGATGCCCTTGCCCTTGTAGGGTTCGGCCGGGTAGAACGCCCGGATGCGGGCGGCGGCTTCGCCGACCTTATCCTTGTCACAACCGAAAACCGTGACCTGAAGACCGTCGTTCTCCACCGTCACCTTGATGTTGGCGGGGATTGCGTAAATCTTCGGCGAGGCGAATCCGAGCGAAAGCGCGAGGTTCGCGCCCTGCAGGGTGGCCTTGAAGCCCGTACCCTCAATGGTAAGCTTCTTCGTGTAGCCGGCGGACACGCCAATCACCATGTTGTTGATCAGCGCGCGGGCGAGGCCATGGAAGTTCCCTAGCACCTTGTCGTCCGCGCAGGCGACGAGAATGCTGTTGCCTTCCACTTTCGCCGTGATGCCATCATGCATCGTGTAGGAAAGCTCACCGAGCTTGCCCTTGACCGTCACTGTCTGACCCGCGATGGTCGCAGTCACGCCATCGACGAGTTGGACGGGTTCTTTACCGATTCGAGACATTGTCTTTTAGCTCCTGAATTAAGCGACCGTGCAGATGATTTCGCCACCGAGGTGCGCCTTCTTCGCCTCGGCTCCGGACATCACGCCCTTCGAGGTCGAGAGAATCGCGAGACCCATGCCGTCGAGAACGGCGGGGATTTCGGGGACGGAAACGAACTTGCGAAGACCCGGCCTCGAAATGCGCTTGATCTCACGAATGGCGGGAGCCGCACGGTCGGAGTATTTCAGCGTAATCACGAGCTTCTTCGGGAAGTCGGTCGTTGTGACGGCATCGGCGATATAGCCGGCCTCTTTCATGACACGGGCGATTTCGCCCTTGAGATTGCTCGCCGGAACCGTGACGGAGTGGAGGCGGGCCTTCATACCGTTGCGAATCGACGTGAGCATATCGGAAATGGGATCGAGTGACATTTTGAGATTCCTTTCCTTTCTTGGTTACCACGAAGCCTTCGTGATGCCGGGGATGAGGCCGGCGACGGCAAGTTCGCGGAAGCAGAGACGGCACACGCCGAATTTGCGCATATACGCATGGCGGCGGCCACAGCGCTGACAACGGTTGTAGGCACGAACCTTGAACTTCGGGGCCTTCTTCTGCTTTTCGATGAGACACTGTTTAGCCATGATTAGTTCCTCCCTGCAAACGGCATGCCCATGGAGTTGAGAAGTTCCCTGGCGGCCTTGTTGTCAGTCGAGCTGGTCACGAACGTGATGTCCATGCCGGAGTGGGCCGTGCCCGTCTCCACCAACTCAGGGAAAATCGAGTGTTCCTTGATGCCAAGCGTGTAGTTGCCGGCACCGTCGAAACCACGATTCGGAACGCCGCGGAAGTCGCGGATGCGGGGAAGCGCACTCGAGATGAGGCGGTCGGCGAACTCCCACATGCGCTCGCCGCGCAACGTGACCTTCGCGCCAATCACCATACCCTCGCGGAGCTTGAAGTTCGAAATCGACTTCTTCGCCCGGCAAAGCATCGGCTTCTGGCCGGTAATCGCCATCAGGTCGTCAACAAGCTGCTTCTGCTCGTCTTTCGAGACAATGCCGAAGCCCATGTTGATCACGATCTTCTGAAGGCGGGGGACGAGCATCTTGTTGGTCGTGCCGAGCTTCTTCTCAAGTTCGGCGACCATCCGGCTCGCATATTCGTCTTTAAGTCTTGCCATGATGTTCTATTCCTTGATTAGAGGACCTTGCCGCTCTTGACCGAGATGCGCACCTTCTTGCCGTCCTTTTCGCCAATGCGAATGCGCGTACCGCACTTCTTCTCGGCATCATAGGGCATCAGTTTGCACAACCGGATGGGAAGTTCCTTGTCGATAAGGCCGCCCGGCGTTTTCTCGGTGCGACGCACCGCCTTCTTGTGGACGTTGAGCCCCGCGACAATCGCGGTTCCCTTCTTGGGATCCACGCTCATCACCGTGCCGGTCTTGCCCGCGTCATTGCC
The DNA here is from genome assembly GCA_963588415.1 of Faecalibacterium sp. CAG:74. GTDB lineage: Bacteria > Verrucomicrobiota > Kiritimatiellia > RFP12 > UBA1067 > UBA1067. The sequence continues at coordinate 5,935 of CAVAHB010000071.1, read as the reverse complement.
GCGAATCACAATCACGGTGTCGTTCTTCTGGATTCTTGCGATAGCCATTTCCTTGCTCCTTATCAGACCACTTCCGGGGCCATCGAGAGGATCTTCATATAGTTCCTGTCGCGCAGTTCGCGCGCTACCGGCCCGAACACGCGGGTGCCGATCGGATTGAACTTCGAGTCCACGAGAACGCAGGCGTTCTGGTCGAAGTGCACCATCGAACCATCCTCGCGGCGGATCGGATTGCCCGTACGAACGATGACAGCCGTCGCAACCGAGCCCTTCTTGATGGAGCTGGTCGGCGACGCTTCCTTAATCGCCACGCGGATGACATCGCCCAAATAGGCGTATTCCTTGCGCTGGCGAAGGATGCGGAAGCACATGGCGCGCTTTGCGCCGGTGTTGTCCGCAACAACGAGATTGGAGAGTTCCTGCAACATTTCGGCTGTCTCCTTATTTCACGATGCGCCAACGCTTGGTAGCGCTGAGCGGCCGCGATTCCATGATGGTGACGGTGTCACCGACTTTCGCCGTGTCGTCCTCGTCGTGCACATGATACTTCTTCGTGCGCGTGACGACCTTTCCGTAGATGGGGTGGCGTTCACGGTAGCTGACCGTCACGACCACGCTTTTCGCGCCCATCTTGGACGCAACGACGCCTTTGCGCACCTTGCGCGCGCCGCGGTTGTTAGTTTCCGTGCTCATCAGATTTTGACTCCTGCGCGGGTGATGAATTTAGTGTGAATGCCGATCTTGGTGGCCGCGAGACGGAGGCATTCCTTCGCCACTTCCTCGCTGACGCCACCGACCTCGAAGAGCACCTTGCCGGGGAGGATGACGGCCGCCCAGAACTCCGGGTTTCCCTTTCCTCCGCCCATGCGCACTTCAATCGGCTTGCGCGTGACGGGCTTGTCGGGGAACACGCGGATCCACAACTTACCCTTGCGCTTCATTTCACGGTTGATTGCAACACGGCATGCTTCAATCTGCGTTGCGGTGAGCAACCCACGGGTGAGGGCCTTCAGGCCGAACTCGCCATACGCGAGTTCCGTACCCGACGTGGCGTAGCCCGAGCGGTTGCCTTTCGAAACCTTGCGGTACTTGACTCTCTTAGGCATGAGCGGCATGGCGCTTACCTCCTTCACGGTCACCACGGCGATCGCCCCGAGGAGCGCGCGGCTGGAAACCTTCCTTCTTGCAAATCCAAACCTTGATGCCGATCTTGCCGGCGGTCGTGTTCGCCTCGGCGAAACCGTAGTCGATGTTCGCACGCAGCGTGTGCAACGGAACCTTGCCCTCGCGAGACCACTCGACGCGCGCGATTTCCGCACCGTTGATTCGGCCACCCGCGTGAACCTTGATTCCATCAACACCCATATCCATCGCGACCTTCATCGCACGCTTCATGGCGCGCTTGAGGGCGATGCGGCGCTCGAGTTGCTGGGCAATGCCCTCGGCCACGAGCTGCGCGTCCGCGTCGGCGCCCTGAACCTCCTTGATCTCGAGGTAGACTTCCTTCTTGGTCATCTTCTCGAGTTCGGTGCGGATCGCCTCGACGTCACCGCCCTTGCGGCCGATGATCACGCCCGGACGGGCGCTGAAGAGGGTCACGCGCACGCGGTTCGCATAACGCTCGATCAGGATCTTCGAGATGCCGGCCTCGGCGAGTTTCGCCTTGACGGCCTTTCGAATCTCCTGATCCTCAATCAGGTACGCGCCGAACGTCTTCTTGGGCGCGAACCAGCGGCTGCCCCAGGCGTGGTTGACGCCGATGCGGAAACCGATAGGATTGACTTTCTGTCCCATTACTTCGTCTCCTTCTTGGCATCCGTGAGGACAACCTTGCAGTGGCACAGGCGGCGGGCGATCGGGTGAGCCGAGCCGCGGGCCGTGGGCCAGTAACGACGCATACGAGTGGATTCGTCGAACACGCAGAGCTTCACGAGAAGTTCGCCCGGTTCGGCAACGCCATTGTTGTTCTTCGCATTCGCAATTGCGCTCAAAAGAGTCTTGCGGAGAATCTCGGCCGCTTTCTTGGGCGAGAACTCGACGACCTTCAGCGCCTCAGAGGCCTTGAGGCCCTGGCACGCACGCGCCAGCGGACGGCCCTTGAAGGCCGACATACGCGCATTGCGGGTGATGGAGATGACTTCCATTGCTTATAACCCCTTACTTCTTTTCAACCTTCGCGGCGGAATTGCCGTGCGCCTTGAACGTGCGCGTCGGGGCGAATTCGCCGAGCCGGTGACCGACCATGTTTTCGGTGATGAAAATCGGCATGTGCTGCCGTCCATTGTGAATCGCGAACGTAAGCCCGACGAAGTCCGGAAGCACCATCGAACGACGGCTCCACGTCTTGATCGGCTGCTTCTTTCCGCTCGCCTGCATCTTTTCGACCTTGCGGAGGAGGCTCTCCTCCACGTACGGTCCCTTTTTGAGAGAACGCGACATGTGTTATTTCCTCCTCTTGACGATGACCTTGTCGGACGCCTTCCTCTTCGGACGCGTCTTGCCGCCCTTCGCGAGCTGACCCCACGGCGAACGCGGATGCGAACCGCCGGACGTGCGGCCTTCGCCGCCGCCCATCGGGTGATCGACAGGGTTCATGGCAACGCCGCGCACCGTCGGACGAATGCCGAGATACCGCTTGCGGCCGGCCTTGCCAAGTTTGATCGAACCCCAGTCCTTGTTGCCAACCGAGCCGACGCACGCAAGGCAACGGCCGTTGAACATGCGGATTTCGCCGGAAGGCATCTTGAGCGTCACGGTGTTGCCGTCACGCGCCATGATCTGGCAGGAGTTGCCGGCCGAACGGGCGACCTTCGCGCCTTCGCCGGGGACGAGTTCAACCGCGTGAACCATGAGCCCGAGCGGAATCTTCGCGAGCGGAAGGCAGTTGCCGACCGTCGCTTCGGCGTTCGCACCGCTCATGACCTTCATGCCGGGCTTGAGCCCCTCGGGGGCGAGGATGTAGCTCTTCACGCCGTCCGTATACTCGATGAGCGCGAGATACGCGCTGCGGGTCGGATCGTACGCGATGTCCTTGACCGTCGCCTCGACGTCGAACTTGGTACGCTTGAAATCAACGATGCGCAGACGCTGCTTCGCGCCACCGCCATGATGGCGGCACGTGATGCGGCCCTGGTTGTTGCGGCCCGCCGTCTTGCGGAGGGGCTTTGTCAGCGACTTGACCGGACGCTTCTCGGTAATTTCCTCGAACGAGGCGGAAACGCGGAAACGCATGCCTTCGCTACGAGCCTTGTAGGTTTTAAGTGCCATTTTCTTCTCGCTCCTTAGACCTGCTCGATGCGCTCGCCAGCCCTGACGGTGACGATCGCCTTCTTCCAGGTGGGTTCCACGGTCGTGCGGCGCGTGCCGCGGATGAACTTGGTCTTGCCTTTCATGTTGGCGGTGCGGACCGCGAGAACGTGCACGCCGAACTTCTTCTCGACGGCGGCCGCAATCGCGGGCTTGCGTGCATCACGCACGACCTTGAGCACATAGCGGTTCTCAAGCGCGAGTTTCGTACTCTTCTCGGTAACCAAGACCTTCTTGATGATTTCATTCGTCATGACTTCGTCTCCTTTACTTGGCGATTCGCGCCATGAGCGCATCAAACCCGGCCTTGTCACAGACGAGTTTGCGGTTCGCGAGAACCGTGTACACGTCGAGCGCGTCGGCGGTCGAGTAGTCGATGCTGGGAAGGTTGGAGGTGACGAGCACGACCGTGTCATCAACATCCTTCTGGACGATGATGGCAGTGCGGTTGACGCCGAGCGTCTTGAGGAGCGCGGCCATCAGCTTCGTCTTCGGGGCCTCGAACTTGAACTCGTCGAGCACAATCACGTCGCCCGCGACAATCTTGTCCGAAACGGCACGCGCGAACGCGAGTTTCATCACCTTCTTGTTGATCTTCTGCGAGAAGTCGCGCGGCTTCGGGCCGTGCGCCACGCCACCGCCGCGCCACACGGGCGACTGACGGAATCCGGCGCGGGCGTTGCCCGTACCCTTCTGCTTCCACGGCTTCTTGTTCGAGCCGGCGACCTCGCCCTTGCCCTTCGTCGAAGCCGTACCGGCGCGCATCGCGTTGCGAATCGCGGTCACCGCGTCCTTGACGGCCTGTGCGCCCTTGTCAAGCGTCAGGAGGGACTGGTCGACATTGATATCGATCTTTTCCATGATTACTTGGCCCCCTTCTTCGCCTTCGCGGCGAGAACGTTGTTCTTGAGGGACTTGCGCACGTAGACGATGCCGTTGCGGGCGCCGGGAATCGAACCCTTGACGAGCAGCGCATTGTCCTCGGGGCGCACCTGAACGACCTCAAGGTTCATCGCCTTGCGGTTCACGTCACCCATGTGGCCGGGCATCTTCTTGCCCTTTTCAATCCAGCCGGGGAGGTCGCGGGCCGCGAGGCCGCCGGTGCGGCGCTTCGAGTGACCGCCGTGGGTCATGTTGCCGCCCGCGAAGCCGTAGCGCTTGAGGACGCCCGCGAAACCCTTGCCCTTCGTCACGCCCGTCACGTCGACATACTTCACGCCCTCGAAGTTCGAGACCGTCACGCTGTCGCCGACCTTGAGCGCCGCGTCAGATTCCTCCAGCGCGAACTCGCGCAGAACGCGCATCGCCGGAACGCCCGCCTTCTCGAAGCGGGTGCGAACCGGCTTTGTCAGGCGCTGGGGCTTCTGAGGCCCGAAACCGAGCTGGGCGGCGACGTAGCCGTCGTTCTCAAGCGTCTTGAGCTGCACGACCGGGCAGGGGCCGACTTCGATCACCGTCACGCACGTGCGCTTGCCGGTCTCGTCGTAAACCTGGGTCATGCCTATCTTCTTACCAATCAAACCTTCCATCGCGCACCCCCTTAGACCTTGATGGTGATGTCGACGCCCGCCGGAAGATTGAGCTTCTTGAGCTCGTCGATCGTCTGGGCGGTCGGGTTGACGATGTCGAGAAGGCGCTTGTGCGTGCGCATCTCGAACTGATCCATTGACTTCTTGTCGACGTTCGGCGAACGGTTCACCGTGAAACGCTCGACGCGGGTCGGCAGTGGGATCGGCCCCACAACCTGCGCACCCGTTCCGCGGGCCGTGTCGATGATTCCACCGACGGCCTGATCCAGCACACGGTGATCGTATGCCTGAAGGCGGATGCGTACTCTTTGCTGCTGCATCTCTTGATGTTTCCTTACTGTTTTCGTTTCCTTTTCCTGCATTTCGACGACCCCACTCTCGGCGGACTTCACCCGAAGTCGCCGCCGGAAGCCCGTTTGACGCGGCCTCGCGTGCGGTTGTGTCTCCACGCAGTCTTCTCCTTAAAAGGAAGTCGCCCACGGCTGCTGTCGTAACCGTGGGCGAACCCGACGGTCACGACGCGACGGGCTGTCTCGTCCGTATCGCGACCCTTCTCTTTCGAAGAATGGCGGATAGTATACCAAATTTCGGAACGCGGCGCAAGGGGGTCTGGCTGGAGTTTACAAATCTTTTCCGACCGCCGAGCCCATATGGAGAAAACGGGGGCTTTCCCGTACTCCTTTAGTACTATAGTATTTGAGTGCCGCGCCGAGTCACTTTCCCTCTTTCATCCCACCTGAAAACCGCCGCGCTGAAAAATGGGCAAAATCCGGATTTACCCCCGGCGTTTGACCATTTTCAATCGCCTCACCTTCCCTTACGAACTGCACCCGGGTGCAGAGGGCATCTACACCCGGGTGCAGAGGGTGTCTGCACCCGGGTGCAGAGGGTGTCTACACCCGGGTGCAGAGGGTGTCTGCACCCGGGTCCAGAGGGCATCTGCACCCGGGTGCAGTCCGCCGCGCTTCGGAAGGGCCGGGTCCGGAAGCGGGGCTCCTCGACCTCGGCGGGCGAAGTTTTCGCCCGAAAAATGGGTAAACCACAGGCCCAGTTTGTCAAATAGAAAGGACACTCTTTAGGTAGTTGGGCGGTTTCTGGTT
>CAVAHB010000070.1:0-12889 GCA_963588415.1 Faecalibacterium sp. CAG:74 | reverse complement strand
GCGTGTGGAGTCCGAGCACGTCGATGGATCCCTCGTCGGGTCATCGGTCGCCGATCACCGAGGCGGAAAACGCCCTCATCGACCTGAAGACGCGCATTGAAAAGGCTCGGGAAGTTCTTGAAACGGGCGCGGAGAAATCCGCCGCGCTGAAGGCGGCGTTCGACGAAGCCGAGACGAGACTCGCCGAGGCCCGGCGAGCGGCTGCGCAGGCGGAAGGCGAGGAGGCGACCTATCGCCGCGACGTGGAGTCCGTGAAGGGCCGGCTCGCGGCGGTTTCAGCCGAACTGCAGACGGTGATGCGGGCGAATGCGGACGACGTGGCGAAGCGCGAGACCCTGCAGAAGAACCTTGCGGACGCGATTGCGCGGCGCGACGGGCTGATGGACGTCGTGGCGGAAGGCGAAAACACGCTGCGCGAACTCGAAACGGCGAGCGTGGGCGAGTCCCAGGCGCTCACCGAACGGCGGATTGCCGCGAGCCAGATGGAGCAGGAACTCTCCTTCGTCGGTCAGCAGAACGACGCGGCGAACCGCCGCCGCGAGGAACTCGAACGGGCAATCGAAGGGCGCGAGAGCGGCATTCAGGGCTACGAGGAGTCGATTCGCCGCCTGACGGAGGAGTCGGGCGAACTGCTTGCGAGCCTCGACGAACTCAAGGCGAAGGCGGCCGATTTCGCCGTGCGGATGGAGGAGGAGCGCGGCCGCCGCGCGGTGATGATGGAGAAGATTGCCGTCGCCGACCGCGCCGCCGCCGAGAAGCGCACGGGTCTCGATCAGGCGCGGGACTTCAGGGGAAAACTCGAGGTTCAGGCCGCCGAGGCGACGATGCGCCGCCAGAACGTCTACGGACATCTGCAGGACGAATACGGCCTCTTTGCGGATGCGGTGATGCGCGAACCTGACCCCGAATGGAAGAAGGGCGTCGTGCCGCCGATGGACGAACTTGAGGCGCAGGTCTCGAAGTTGCAGTCCGAAATCGCCGCACTCGGCCCCGTGAACATGGTGGCCATCGACGAGTGCCGCGAACTGGAGGAACGCTACGCGAGGGAGAAGGCGCAGGAAGAGGATCTCATCGCGGCGAAGGCGCAGATTCTCGACCTCATCACGAACCTGAATACGACTTCGGGCGAAATGTTCCGCAAGACGTTCGAGCAGGCGAACAAAAACTTCCAGACGATGTTCACGAAGTTGTTCGGCGGCGGCGAGGCGCGGCTTGTGCTGATGGAGAACGCCGAAGACCCGCTCGAATGTGGCATCGACATCATCGCGCGGCCTCCGGGTAAGCGTCCGCAGAGCGTCACGCTCCTTTCGGGCGGCGAACGCACGATGACGGCGGTCGCGCTGCTGTTCTCGATCTTCATGATCAAGCCGGCCCCGTTCTGCATGCTGGACGAACTTGACGCGGCGCTTGACGATGCGAACATCGGGCGTTTCGTCGAACAGCTCAAGGAGTTTCTCGCGCAAAGCCAGTTCCTGATCATCACCCACAACCAGCACACGATCGCCGGCTCCGATCTCGTCTACGGCGTGAGTCAGCAGGAGAAGGGCGTTTCGCGCATCATTTCGATGCGGCTTTCCGATCTCGGACGCAAAAACGGATAAGGGGGAAAATGAAAAAAGGAAAGATGTCGTTCGGCGCGTGCGGGATTTGCCTGGCCGCGCTCGCAACGTTTGCGCAGTCGCCGGAAGTCACGAAGTGGGATTCGCGCATGGCCCTTGGCAATGCCGTGATTACGAACGGCGTCAAGTGGATTGACGGAAGAAACCTGCCGATTGAGGGGCGTGCGTTCGCCGACGTTGAGCACTACTACGACCGTTTGCCCGCCAACGTGACGACGAACGTCAACGGCGGCGTCCGCTCGATGAAGCACCACACGTCGGGAATGTTGTTCCGTTTCGCGACGGACTCGCGGCATCTCAACTTCCGCTGGATTCCCTACGACGGAAACCTTGCGATGGATCATATGCCGGCGACGGGCGTTTCGGGGATTGACGTCTATCGGATGGATGCGGCGACCGGTCGCTGGTGTTACGTGAAAACCGGGCGCATTACGAATGCGGCGAAGGGCGGTTCGCTTTCGCTCGGCTGGGCTCCGGGAACGCCGTGTCTCGTCAATCTGCCGCTTTACAACGGCGTGAGGAGTTTTTCGCTCGGCATCGACCCCGATGCGACGGTCTCGGCCGTTCCGCATCGGAGCGGCATCGACCGCCCCGTTGTCTTCTACGGCACGTCGATTACGCATGGTGCCTGTGCGTCGCGGCCAGGACTCGCCTTTGTGAATCGCGTCGGACGCGACCTTGACGTACCCGTCGTCGGTCTCGGATTCTCCGGCTCCGGCGTGATGGAGTTCGAGATGAGCGACCACCTCGCGCGCATCGATGCGAGTTGCTACGTTTTGGACTGTCTCTGGAACATGGGTCTGCACGAGAAGGAAAGCCCCGGTCGGGCGGTTGAGACGAACTATGAACCATTCATCCGCAATCTCCGCGCGAAGCGTCCGCACGTACCGATTGTCATGGCCGAGCAATGCGACGTGTTTATGGGACCGCCGAATGAAAAGGACAGGTTCATTCGTCGTCTTTACGAAAAACTGCTTGTGGAGGGCTGGAAGAATCTCGTCTATCTGCCGAAGGACGGAATGTTCACGGGTGACGGCGATGGCACGGTGGACGGATGCCATCCGAACGACCTTGGGATGGAGTCGATGGCCCGGGCCTTTGGTGAGGCCGTCGGAAAAGCCCTTTCAATCAACGAGTAGGCATTCGACCATGAACTCACTCATTCAGACGTTTTTGGACGGTGGCCCGGTGATGTGGCCGATTCTCGGCCTTTCCATTCTCGGTCTCGCGATTCTCATCTGGAAGGCCATGGAGTTCGGCATCGTTTCGACAATCATCACCGCTGAGCCGATGCTGGGCATTCTGGGGACGGTGACGGGCATCATGCAGACCTTCGGCAGCCTGAATGCGGCGGGCGGCGTGGCGAATCCGCTCGCGGCGACGGCCGGAATCGGAGAGGCGCTCATCACGACGGCGGCGGGACTGATTGCGTCCCTCATCCTCATTTTCCCCTACAACGTGCTGGACGGCATGAGCGAGGACTGAATGGGACGGCGGCGGCGGCGAGGTGCGCGGCTGGAGATGACGAGCCTGATGGACGTGATGTTCCTCGTCCTCGTCTTCTTCATCTACTGCATTTTCGACATGGCCGTGCATCGTGGGGTGAAGGTCGATTTGCCCTCGGCGGCGGGTGCGGCGGAGAAGGGCGAGCGCATCGTCATCACCATCGCGGCGGACGATTCGCTGCAGCTCAACGGTGCGTCGACGACGCGCGAGGAGGTTGTCCGTAAGGTGCGCGAACTCGCTGCGGCGAATGTGTCGTGTCCCGTCCTTATCTCGGGCGATCGCAAGTCGTCCCTCGGCACGGGAATCGAACTTCTCGCCGAACTCAAGTCCGCCGGGGTCGAGAAGGTGAGTTTTCAGGTAAACGGACGACGGCCGTGAAGCGGTTTTCGGCAGCGATTCTCCTATCCGTGCTGGTGCATGCGCTTCTGGCGGGTGGACTCGCCCTCTGCATCGCATTCGGTGACTTTTCGGTGGAACTCCCCGTGCTTGACCTTTCGAGCGTCGAACTATCCTTTTCTGAAGAGGAAAGTGAGGCGGCTCCGCCTTCCGCTGCGATGCCGGCGGCTTCGCCTTCCGACGATGCGAAGCCGCGTGAGCCGCCCCCGCCCGATGTCGAACCGAAGTTCGCCGACCTGTTGCCGCCGCCCGATGCCGGGGCGTTGGAAGTGCTGCGCCCGGAAGAGGGACAAGAGGAACTGCCTGAAATCCGCGTCACGGAGGTTTCGTCCGAGCCTACCGCGCCCGCCCCTCGTCAGGCCCGGATTGATGCGCCGCCGCGCCCTCTTGTGGCGATTCACCCCGACTATCCTCGCGAATCGAAGCAGCGCGGCGAACAGGGACGGGTTCTCGTGGAGGTGCGAATCAACGAACGGGGGCGGGTGGACGCGGTGAGGGTCGTCGAATCTTCGGGATTTGCCGCGCTGGACGCGGCGGCGGTGAAGGCGGTGGGCGCGGCGAAGTTCCGTCCGGCCCGTGCGGGCGGCCGCCCCGTAGCCGACACGCGGCGATTGCCTGTCGAGTTCAGATTGAAGTAAAGGAATGCGAGGTTGCCATGCGAATCTACGTTGACATCGACGACGTGCTCTGCGAGACGGCGAGGGCTCTGTCGGCTCTCGCGGCGCGGGAGTTCGGGCGGAATGTTCCCTACGAACGGATACGCCAGTTCGATTTGCAGGAGGTGTTCGGCCTGACGGACTCGGAAATGGCGCGGTTTGTCGAACTTTCGCACGCCCCGGACTGCCTGACTGGCTATGAGCCGACTCCGGGCGCCGTCGAGGGCGTGAAGGCTCTGCGGGCGGCGGGATATGCGGTGGATGTCGTCACGGGGCGGCCCTCGTTCTCCCATGCGGCGACGGAAGCGTGGCTCGCGTCCGTCGGTCTCGGCGACTTCGCCGTCACCTACGTGAACAAGTACGGACGTACCTACAGGCACGTCCCCGGCGAACCGTGCACCGTCGCGCTTCCCGAACTGAGGGCGCGGCACTATGACGCGGCGATTGACGATTCGCCTATCGTGCTGAAGACCCTGGGCGAGTGGACGGAGACGAGGGTCTTCGTCTTCAACCGTCCGTGGAACGAGGACTTCCCTCTCGCGGCGAACATGAAACGCGCCATGGGATGGCCGATTATGTTATAATATGGCCATGGATAAGAAGTTGTACATCAATCCGCCGCTCGTGAATCGGGCATACGACTGGCGGAGCGGACCACAGCCCAAGACGCGCAAGGCTCTCGACAGGTTCTTTGAGTCCGCGCCAATTCGCCGCGTGAAGGAGCAGATTTGCGAGATGGGGCGGCGCATCTATGCGCGTGGCTACACCGACGGCAACGGCGGAAACCTTTCCGTCCGCGTGGGTGAGGATCTCGTGCTCTGTTCGCCGACGCTCTGCTGCAAGGGCTTCATGAAGCCGGAGGACATCTGCCTCGTCGACATGAACGCGGGGCAACTCTGCGGCTACCGTCCGCGCACGAGCGAGGTGAAGGTTCACATCGCGATGATGAAGGCGACGGGCATGAACGCCTGCATGCACTGCCATCCGCCGCATTGTAACGCCTTCCTGTTCGCCGGAATCGTGCCGCCGAACGGTGTGAACCCCGAGGCCGACATCTTCCTTTCCCAGATTCCGCTCGCGCCGTATGCGACGCCGGGCACGGACGACGTGGCGAAGTCGGTCGCCGAGGCCGCGAAGAAGTCGAACGTGGTTTTCATGGAAAACCACGGCATCGTGTGCGGCGGGCGCGACATCGAGGAGGCGGAGTGGTTCGCCGAGAATGCCGATGCCTACTGCGAAGTCCTCCTGCTCGCCAACCTGCACGGGGCGAAGGTGAACCAGCTCAAGCCGCAGTTCGTGAAGGACATTGTCGCCATCCGCAAGGCCATGGGGTTGACGGTTGATCCGAAGCAGCCGCTCTACAACACCCGTCGGTTCAATGGCTACCGAATGGGAGTTTCCTCCAAATGAAGGACAGCGGGGCGCGGCATCGTCACAGGGGACCTCGCGAACTCGTGACGGGAGGGGAGTGGATCTACGGGCGCAACCCTGTGGAAGAGGCGCTCGCGGCCGGGCGGCGCACGGCGACGGAAATCGTCCTGCCGCCGGCATATCCCGACGAGGACGACCAGATTCGCCGCATTCGCGACGAGGCGAGGGCGCGGCGGCTTGTCGTGCGCACGATGGAACGCGACCAACTCGACCGACTGACGCGCTTCGGCCACCACCAGGGCGTGGCTCTTAAGACGACGGGCTATCCGTATGTCGGCTTCGAGGAGATTCTCGCGGTGGTGCGCGAGGACGAGAACGCGCTCGTGCTCGTGCTGGATCACCTGGAAGACCCGCAGAACGTCGGTTCGATTCTGCGGACGGCGTGTGCCGTGGGGGTGACGGGTGTCGTCATCCCGGAAGACCGCGCGTGCGGCATCACGCCTGCGGCGGTTTGCGCCTCGGCGGGCGGGGCGGAGCACATCTGCGTCGCCCACGTCGTGAACCTCGTGCGGGCGATGGAGAGCCTGAAGGAGGCTGGGCTCTGGTTCACCGGTCTCGACTGGGGCGAGGATGCGAGACCCTACACGAAGGTGGACTTCAAGGGTCGCGTCGGGCTTGTCATCGGCGCGGAGGGCGCGGGCATTTCGCGTCTCGTGCGCACGAATTGCGACTTCATTGCGGAACTGCCGATGCCGGGCGGCTTTGAGTCGCTCAATGCGGGTGTGGCCGTGGGCGTCACCCTTTACGAGGTTCTGCGTCAGCGCGGCTGACGGAAGGGGAAGGACCACCGATGTCACAGGAATGGAACATCCGATCGCGCGGACACGTCTGCACCTTCTGCCTGAAGCCACTCGTTGACCGTGCGCCCGTTGTCAGCGTGTTGAAGGAGACGGCGGGCGGCTACGAACGCTTCGACTGCCACCCCGAATGCTGGAAGACGGCGGCACGCGACTGGGAGCCGTTTTCCCTCTGGGACAGCGTCTACTTCGCCCCCGTGAAGGAGGAGAAGAAGGAGCCGCTCAGAAAGGAGGACGCGGGCGAACTCCTGCGCCACCTCATCACGCTCGACGATCCGGCGATGAAGAACGTCATCTACGTGCTCGCCGTGATGCTCGAACGCTCGAAGATTCTTGTCGAGCGCGACCGCAGGGAACAGCTGGACGGAACGATTCGCCGCGTGTACGAAGATCGCAAGAACGGCGACACCTTCGTCATCCTCGATCCGCGCATACGCCTTGAGAACCTGCCCGAAGTGCAGCGGCAGGTCGTCGCCCTGCTTTCTGGTACGAAGACGCTCGGCGAAGTTGCTCAGGAAGAGGAGACGGCCCCGGCGGCGGATGAAGAACCCAAGCCCGAGACGGTCTGAGGCCCTGCGCCTTGTCGCGGAGGGCTTGTTCTATCCCGACCTCGTGAGGGAGGAGGACGGCTGGTACGCCCGATGGCAGGCCGTCGGCGCGGCGAATCCGTGGGTGGACGGGTGCGTCCGCGCCGCCGTCGTCACGCCGCTTTCGGAAGATGCCGAAGACCAGAAGCACGAGACCCTGCACGATGCGTGGATGATGGCCTTGCGAAGCCGGACGGGGCTCGTGCGCTGGGACGATGCGGAGTGTGAACGTTTCGCGGCGGAACTCGCCGACTGGCATGGCGGGGCGGACGATTCGGCGGCCCGTGCGGCAATTTGCTTTTCACTTGAGATAAGCGGCGAAGCCTTCCGCCTCTCGTGCGCCGTGCCGAAGGGCCGCGCCGGACTGCGGGCGCTCGGTCAGGCCGCCTATGTCTTCGGCCCGCTGCGGACGCTCCGCGCAACCGCCGACGGGCGGCTCTCGACCGACCTGCCGAAGGGCGAGGCGGAGGCCTTTCTCCGTATGGGTGCACGTGAACTGCGGGCGGCGGGCTACGCCGTTTCGGGCGACGACCTCGCGGTTGCGGTGACGGCGGAGGCCGAGGTTCGCTCCACGGCGGACGGTGCGGCGAGTCCGAAGCGGCCGGCCGTCTACACTGCGGAACTGAAGGTTCGCGTGGCGGGCGAGGTCGTCACGGCGAACGAGATACGCTTTCTGCTCGACCAGGGTTCGTCCCTCGTCTTCTTTCGCGACCGCTGGATTGAGGTTGACCGCAATATTCTGCGCGAGGCCTTGCGGGCACTCGAACGGAGCGCCGGGCGCAAACTGACGCGGATGGAGGCTGTCGCCTTCGCTTCTGGCGTGGGGTCTATCGGACGGCTCGAGATCACCGACGTGTGTGCGTGCGGCGGGTTGCGTTCGCTCCTCAACGAACTGAAGGCGGCTGGCCGAACGGACGCGCTGGCGTTCGTCCGACCGCCGGGATTCGTCGGCGAACTGCGCGACTACCAGAAGCGTGGCGTGGCGTGGCTCTCGTTCCTGACCGACAACGGGTTCGGCGCACTCCTCGCGGACGACATGGGACTTGGCAAGACGAGCCAGACGATCGCCTGGATGCTGCGCGACGCGGCGGCGGAAGGTTCGCCCTATCTTGTTGTTGCGCCGCTGACGCTTCTTTCCAACTGGGCGCACGAGTTCGCGAAGTTCGCGCCCGGCCTTTGCATCTACGTGCATCAGGGCGATGCGCGGCATATCGGCAGCGGCTTTCGCCGCGTTGCGGCGGCGGCGGATGTCGTCATCACCAGTTATTCGCTTCTTGTGAAAGACTACCGCAGTTTCGCCGAACTGGCGTGGCGGGGGCTTGTGTTGGACGAGGCGCAGGCGATCAAGAACCCGGCCACGCAGGTCGCCCGTGCGGTGTGTGCGCTCCGTCCGGCGCGGCGAATCGCGCTCACGGGTACGCCCGTTGAGAACTCCGTAGCCGACGTGTGGTCAATCGAGCAGTTTCTGAATCCGGGATTGCTCGGCGAACGCGCCGACTTCACCGAGCGGTTCGTGAAGCCGCTCGCGGCGAATCCGCTGTCGGGCGTGGGGCGGCGGCTCGCCCGCGCGCTCGAACCGTTCGTCCTGCGACGCCTGAAGAGCGACCCCGCTGTGGCCGGTGAACTTGGCGACAAGCGCGAAGTGCGCGAATACTGCACCCTCTCCCAGACGGAACGCGCCGCCTACGAAGCGGCTCTCGCGGACTTCCGCACGGGCGACCGCCGCCAGGGCGACATCTTCGCGCTTCTCACGCGGCTCAAACTCGTCTGCGACGGAATGGTTGAATCGTCCATGCTGAACCCGAACCCCGAACTCGCGGCGGACGGCGGCAAACTTCAGAGGCTTCTTGCGCTCCTTGAAAGCATTTTCGACGCGGGCGAAAACGCACTTGTCTTCACCCAGTATGCAAAGGTTGGCGCGGCCCTCCGGTCCGTTCTTGAAACTCACTTCGGCCGGCGGACGCCTTTTCTGCACGGCGGGCTTTCGGCGCGTGGACGCGAGGACGAGATTTCCGCGTTCAACCGCGCCGCGAATCCGTCGGCTTTCGTCCTTTCGCTCAAGGCCGGCGGCTTCGGGCTGAACCTGACGCGGGCGACGCATGTCATCCACTACGACCGCTGGTGGAATCCAGCCGTGGAGGATCAGGCGACGGACCGCGCCCACCGTCTTGGACAGTCAAGGGACGTGTTCGTCCATCTCCTCATTGCCTCGGGAACGCTTGAGGAACACGTGGACGACATCCTCGAGCGCAAGTCCGCCCTCGCCGGCTCGCTCGTGACGAGTGGCGAATCGTTCCTCGCCCAGATGGGTGTTTCGGACTTTGAAAGGGCGGTGGCGCTCGATGAGTAATGCCACCTACTCGTGGCAGTCGCTTTTGCTATAATATTGCACCGAAAGGATGGTTTAAATGCCTTCAGATGACGTGAAACAGCGCATATCGAGGGGAATAGCCGAGGTAATTGCCTCGATGATGGACAAGGTTTTGAACAAAGTCCTTGTCGAAGATCCGTTTTTGCCCGAACACCACCATGCCGCGAAGCCGCTCTATGCTGCGCTTGTCCCCGATGAGATTTTTAAGGGTTCGCATTTCGAGCGACGTTTCGTGACGCCGTTCGGGACGGTTTGGGAACGGCTGGCGATGGTCGTCGCGAAGGAAAAGCACGGAGACTGTCAGAAGGGCGTGACGGTTCAGGGAACAATCGGTAAAGAGCGGTTGCGCCGAATTCAAGAAGTCCTGAACCGTCTCGAACACGCGACAAGGGCCGAGCGTCAACGCAAGCATCCGAATTGGGACGAAGAACTCGCCTACGTCCTCGCGGGCGGCGGTGAACTCGTGCCGTGTCCCGTCACGTGCGACTTGTTCATCGACAGCAAGGCGACAGGGAAGAAATACGCCTTTGAGTTGAAAGCACCGCTCCCGAACAGCGACCAGACGAAGGTCAGCAAGGAGAAAATGCTCAAGTTGCTGGCGATGACACCCAAGACGGTCGATTTCGCCTATTATGCGCTCGTCTACAATCCCTATGGCAAGAAAGCCGATTACGTCTGGTCTTTTCCCGCACGTTGGTTTGACATGCAGCACGATTCTTCGGTTTTGATAGGAGAAGAGTTCTGGAATCTAATCGGCGGCAAGGGTACTTACGCGACATTCATCCGCGAGGTGAACAAGCTTGGCATCGGCTACAAAGAGATCATCTATCGGGATTTCCTCGGCATTGATCCGCCGCAAAACGCCACGGGCATCATATTGAAATGAAAACGCCCATGGCCTGGACACACATCGACCTCTTCGCCGGAATCGGCGGCTTCCGCCTTGCCGCGACGCGCAACGGCGGACGCTGCATCGGCTACAGCGAAATCAGTCCCGATGCCGTCTCCACCTATGAGGCGAACTATGCGGATGCGAAGGAGACGAACTTCGGCGACATCACGAAACTCCGTGAACTTCCGCCGCACGACTTCCTCACCGGCGGCGTTCCCTGCCAGAGTTGGTCAATCGCCGGTCGCAACCTCGGTTTTGACGATGATCGCGGACAACTTTGGAACGACGCAATCTTCCTCCTGAACCAGTCGCGCCCCAAGGCATTCCTCTTCGAGAACGTGAAGGGGCTTGTCGATCCACGCAACAAGTCCGCGCTGGATTACATCATGCGTCGCATCGCGGAGGCGGGCTACTACGCGAGCGTCCACGTGCTCAATTCGTTCGACTACGGCGTACCGCAAAGCCGCGTGCGAATCTACATCATTGGCTTTGCAAACAAAAGATATTATGACCGATTCCGTCTGCCTCCTATGTCTCGCGGCAAGTTGAAACTTCGCGACATCCTGGATGATGCAACGCCGGAGGAGACTTGCCCTCGCTTGGACGATGAACGAGACCTGTTCGGCAAAGTCGTGCGCAAGAGCGCGGGACCAACCAGCCTTTCATCCAACAACAACGGTTTCAACGACTACTTCCTCCTGAACGACCTCCGCAACGGTGACACGACAATCCACTCGTGGGACATCCTCGATACGACACAGAAGGAAAAGCGCATCTGCCTGCTCCTTTTACGCAACCGACGCAAGAGCGACTACGGCAAGCTGGACGGCAATCCGCTTTCGCTTCTGCACCTTCAGGCTCTCGACAATTCGATCGCGCAAGCCAACATCGACGCGCTGTGCGAGAAGGGAATCCTCAAGCCCGAGACCTACAGCTATCGGATTCTATCGCCGAAAAGAGATAGGCTGACGGAACACGAGCGCCTTATCCTCGACCATGCGGAAGGTGGCCGTCTCGTTCCCGATGACATCGGCACGGCTCGCGACCTCAAGATTGCGAAGGTCAGGTTCAACGAGGTATTCCGCTCACTTACGGAGAAAGGAATCGTCGAACCGGTGGAAACGCGCTACGACTTCCGCTATACGAAAATCAGCACGGGGCTGTTCGGTGTCAACCGAATCTTCCTGCCGTCATCCAACATCTTCCCGACGCTCGTTGCAAGCGACTCAAATGACTATGTGACGGACCTCTCGATTGTTGCAACCGACCGCGAGACCTACCGTCGGCGGTTCATCGAGGAAGTCTACAAGGCGAAGCGGTATCGGCGCATTACGAAAAGCGAGGCATGCCGCATCCAGGGCTTTCCGCCCGACTTCATCCTGCCATCGACGCGCACGCGTTGGATGAAACTCATTGGCAACAGCGTGTCCGTCCCCGTGATTGAGCAACTCGTCGGCCGCATCGTGGCAACGGGTGCTTTTGGAGACGAATGACGATGTCGCCAAACCTCGCGAAAAGGAGGAATCGATGAGTAGGAAGCGTTATCCCGTGCGAATTCCGCGCTTTGCGAAAGGCATCCGCGCCCAGGAGACGCGCGGTGGCGCGGGTCGGAACTGGTGGTTCTGCCGCTGGCGGCAGGTTCTCGAGGGCATGGGGCTCGGCGCACGGCTTGGACGCGGCAAGAATTACGCCTTGTCGGGTCAGGTCACGGAAATGCGCATCGAGGGGCCACACGTCGAGGCGAGCGTCGTCGGGACGCGTCCCGAACCCTACCGCGTGACGATTGACTTCCGCATCCCGGAGGGAGAGGCGCGGGAGCGGATTGTCGCGGCGTTGCGCGGCGAACCGATGATCGTTGCGCGGCTTCTTGCGGATGACCTTCCGACGGAGGCCGAGGAGATTTTCCGCGCGGAGGGGTTCACGCTCTTTCCGGGCGGCAAACTCGGACCAGGCCGATACGACATGACGACGCGCTGTTCGTGTCCTGACTATGCGAACCCCTGCAAGCATTCGAGTGCAGTTCTCCTACTGCTGGGCGAAGAGATTGCCCGGCGGCCATCGACCCTGCTCGACCTGCGCGGCATTCCGATGGAGGAACTCTATGAAGATTGAAACGCCCATCCTGAAGCGGCTTGGCCCCGTGCCGTTCTGGCGCGGCGAGAAGAAGTGCCTCGATTCGCTGGAAGTCATGTATCGCAAGGCCATCGAACGGGCTGAGAAGGTCATGGCTCATCCGAAGTCCAATGTGCCCGCAGGCAAATCGTAGTTCGTCGATTATCCGCACAAAGATTTTCCGTCAGCCCTGTTGACAGTCGTCAGCGAGATTTGGTATCATTCTCAGCGTTGAAAGATGAGATGAGGTAAGTCTGGTGAAACTGACGCGGAAAATCGGGTGCGGTGAGGCACCGTTGGAAGGAGCGCAGAAGGGCGTTCCGACGCATCCGTTTGTTGTAAAAATACCCCCCCCCCCCCCCCCCCCCCCCCGCAAGGCGATCGGGAATAGTCCCTTGTATTGATCCGCTGACGTTGACTGTCGCGGAAGACCGATTTGACGCGAACGGCATCGGGCCGTCTCGCGGGCAACTGCACATCCACCAAACGAACAAGGAGTGAAACGAATGAAAACATCACGTT
>CAVAHB010000069.1:0-16022 GCA_963588415.1 Faecalibacterium sp. CAG:74 | reverse complement strand
GGTTGTCCATATATGGGCTCGGCGGTCGGACAGGAAGGGTTCGCCGCGCCGACAGAAAGGCAACTTTTTTTGAACTGGTGGGGAACTCGTGTACTACTCTGTACTGTGGTGCCGGCCACTGAACTCGCGCAGAGCCGCGGAGTTCGCAGAGGCGGGCGCGGCGGTCACGCGGCACGTGACCGGGTCGGACTGCAGCCCGCCGCCCAATCCTGTCCATCCTGTCTGAAAAACCGCCGCGCCCCGAACGGCTTTGTTTTTGGTATAATGTCGGCGTCTTGTCGAGGGCAACCGGCGGCGGAACGATTCGTCGCGGCGGAACTTTCGGCGGGACCCATAGGTCGGGAACTGACGCGGCAAGTGCCGCGCTCCACCCCGCGACCGTCCAATTCACCGTAGCATCAACGCTACACGCTGTTCTTGGGAAATACTACCACTATTTTCACGATACAGACAGCATGTAAGTCGAGATGCGCCCAACTGGGCGCATTTTTTCTTCATGTACCTGTATCAAGCCTGTGGTAGGGCTTCCCAAGAGTGCATCAAGAGAAAATGCGCTCTCTTCTTCTGCATCGGACTTCCTCGGCGGCGAATCGCGCGCATGAGGAAAAGAAAACAATGGCAGAGGCAAAGGGAAAATCGGAAGACAGCGTGCGCATCGACCTGCTGAAGTTCGTCTGCGCCGTCCTTGTCGTGGCAATCCATTCGCCTTTCATGTGGAATACGACGTCCCTCGCCGTGGGCGGTTCCGGCAGCGCCTCTTTCACCTCATTCGGCCTGACGAGGATTGCCGTTCCGTTCTTCTTCGTCTTTTCCGGGTTTTTCCTCGCCCGGCATCTTGACACGGTGGGGGACTGGCTGAAGGCCGTGCGCCGGCGTGTGCGGACGATTCTCGTGCCGTTCTTCATCTGGACGATCATCGGAATCCTGCTTCTCCCGGTCGCGATTGCCATCCTTTCCGACCTCTTCTCGGGACGCCCGTTTGGCTTGTCCGCACTCCAGTTCCTGAAAGGCTACGACTGGACCTATCCCCTGGAGAAGCTGTTCTACAAGTCGCCCATCGTGCCGCTCTGGTATCTTCGGTGCCTGTTCATCTTCGTCCTGCTCGCCCCCGCGATCGTCCGACTGACGAGACGGTTCGGCAGAGGATGGCTGGCGCTGTCCTTCGCCCTGGGCGTCCTTTGCCATCTTGTGCCGGGTCGTGTTGCCTTCATGCTTTTAAACTTCAACTTTTCCCTGCCGGGGCTTTTCTATTTCTCGTGCGGAATCTATCTCGGCGCACATACCCCGTCCGTCTTGCGTTCGGGGAACGGAGGGTGGTTGGCGGGCGCCCTTGGTGCGGCGCTTCTCGTCGGGCGGGCGATTTTGGCCGCGAACGGATGCGGCGGCGGCGCGGCGATGCTTCAGGAGGCGGCGATTCCCTTTCTGCTGTTCGCGGCGTGGCGGTTGACGCCGGCGGTGCGTCTGCCGGGATGGTTGGAGGGAATGTCCTTTCCGATCTACCTGATGCACATGTGCGCGTTCTCGTGCCTGAGCCCGGTTCTGCGGCTTTCCGGACTTGCCGAATCGCCGAATGCGTGCGCGGTCATAAGGCTTGTCGTCGGAGTCTTCGGACCCGTGGCCGTGGCGCATGGCCTGAGACGGATCTCGCCCGGCCTTGCCGGGGTGCTCTTCGGCGGACGCTGAACGCCCCCGACGCACCGTGCGCGAACCCCCCGCGCACGGAGGTCAAGCAGATTTTACAATTTCCAAGCGGGACTTCGGGTGTATGGGGCGGATTTATGGTATAATAGTTCTGTTATGGAAATTAGAACGCTTCTTTGCGCCGCTTTCGCGGCGGTGTCCGTGTGTGGTTTCGCGAATCCGCGGAATGTCATCCTCTTCATTGGCGACGGAATGTCCACGCCCCAGCGCATGACGGCGGACGAGTTCGCCCGCAAGGCGGGGTTGCCGCCGCTGGCGTTCAACCGTCTCGGCCATGAGGCGACGACGCGCACTTGTTCGGCGAATTCGCTTGTGACGGATTCCGCGGCGGCGGCGACGGCAATTGCGTGTGGCGAGAAGACGAACAACGGGACGCTCGGCATGGATACGACGACCAACCGACTTTACTCGATGGCCACGGTGGCGAAGGAGTGCGGCAAAAAGGTGGGCATCGTCACGTCCGTCACCATCAACCACGCGACGCCGGCGGGATTCTACGCGCATCGCAAGAACCGTGGCGACGGATACGGAATCGGGCTCGACCTGCTCGCCTCCGGGTTCGACTACTTCGCGGGCGGCGGACTTTCGCAGCACGACAACAAGGGTCACGCCGAATATCGGGGCGATATCTACGCGCTTGCGCCCAAGGCGGGGTATGCGTTCGCGAAGTGCGACCGTGCGGCGTTCGACACGCTGAAACCGGGCGGCGGAAAGGTCTGGTACGTCGCATCGGAAGATTGTCTTCCCTATGCGATTGACGCGGGGAATTGGAAGGATACGCCGACCCTGGCCGAACTGACGGCGAAGGGGCTTGAACTTCTCGACAACCCGAAGGGCTTCTTCATGATGGTGGAGGGCGGCAAGATCGACTGGGCGGGTCATGCCAATGACGCGGCAACGAACCTGCGCGACGTACTCGCGCTGGACGAGGCGGTGCGCGTGGCACTTGGCTACCAGAAGACCCACCCCGATACGCTGATCGTCGTGACGGGCGACCACGAGACGGGCGGCATGACGATGGGCTTCGCCGGCACGGGCTACGCCTTCTACATGGATCGGCTCGCAAACCAGAAGTGTTCGGCGGATTCCCTCTCTTACTACATCAAGACGGTGCGCCCCGCCAACTTCGACGAACTGAAGCCGTTCCTGACAAAGAATTTCGGCCTGCTCTTCGAGGGCGACGCGGCGAAAGACCCGATGGTCTTGACCGCAGCGGAAAAGGCTGAACTTGAAAAGGCGTTCGCCCACGACCTCCGAATCGCGAGGGAGGGGAAGAAGGATAACGAAGCCTACGATGCGGCGAAAATCACGCGCCTCCCGACGGCTGTGAAAAACGTCTTTTCCCACAAGTGCGGCATCGGCTGGACGTCGGGCGCGCACACGGCTCTGCCCGTGCTGACGACGGCGAAGGGTCCGGGCGCAGAACGCTTCGCGGGCTTCCTTGACAACACCGACATCGCGAAGATTCTCAAAGAACTCGTGCGATAAGGTGCGCTGCGCCCTGCCCATTCTCGTCCTTGCGCTCGGCTGCGTCGGGATGCTTTATCTGCCGGGCCCGCAGCGGCTGGCGGACAATCCGGGTACGACGACGCGGGCGCGGGTCATCTCGACGGACGATTCGGGCGTCGAACGGCACGGGCTGATTGAGTTTGGCACGCAGAAACTCGTTGTCGAACTCCCGAACGGCGAACGGCGTGAGGCGGCGAACGAACTGCGAGCCCAGTTGGAACTCGACAAGAAGTTTGCGCCCGGCGATACGGCTCTCGTCGTCAACGGGGCGGAACCGCTCGTGGCGCGCGACCACTGGCGGCTTGGATGGATGTCCGTGCTGTTCGGCGCGTTCTGTCTGCTGCTCGTCGCCTTTGGCGGCTGGACGGGCGCGAAGGCGCTCTTCAGTTTTGTCTTTTCCTGCTTTGCGGTGTGGAAGTTGCTGATTCCGCTCTGCCTGCGCGGCTGGCCGGCGGGGTGGACGAGCTTCATCTGTGTGCTCATCCTCACGGCGGTGATCATGTATCTCGTTGCGGGCTGGACGCGCAAGGGGTTTGCGGCGTTTCTGGGGGCGATGCTGGGTGTCGTCGCATCGCTCGCCCTCGCCGACTTCTTCGCGGCGGTTCTGCACGTGAACGGCGCTACGCTCCCTTTCGTGCAGACGCTCGTCTACTCGGGCTATACCGACCTCAGCCTACCCGACATTTTCATTGGGTCGGTGATACTCGCCTCGTCGGGGGCGGTGATGGATCTCGCGATGGATGTCGCCGCTGCGTCTGAGGAGGTGGCGTTGCATCATCCGGGCATCACGCGGCGCGAACTGCTCCTTTCGGGACTTCGCGTCGGCCGCTCCGTCGTCGGGACGATGACGACGACACTGCTCCTCGCCTATTCGGGCGGCTATCTCACCCTGCTGATGGTCTTCGCCGCGCAGGGTACGAAGCCGATGGACTTCCTCAACTCAACGCTCGTTTCGGCGGAACTCGTGAAGACTCTCGTCGGCAGTTTCGGGCTTGTACTCGTCGCACCGTTCACGGCAGTCGTCTCGTCCTTCCTTTTTGCGCATTCGTCCGCTTCTCCAGCGAATTGCCGCGCCTGAACCTTACGAAATCTTAAGACGGGCGTAAGGTTCGCGTAAGGATTCTTTCTGCGGAATCTGGCATAATAGGTGCATCTTTCAAGACAAGATGCGCAGAGGTTGGACAGATGGTGCGTAGCGACGGCCGTTGGCTGGCGGTCTGCGCGTACGTTGCGCTCGGCGAGGCGTACGGGCTTGCTGGCGGGGCGTTCGCCCCAATGTGGCCAGCGGTTCTGCTGGCGGCGGGCGTCGCGCTATTCGTCGGGTACGGGGCGGGCGTGCGCGGCTGGTGGATTCCGCCGTTCTGCCTGTTCGGGATGGCGCTCGCCCTGTCGGCCTACGGACGGCGGGCGGACTGGCTCGCGGCGGCGGCGGTCGGCCGTGACCCGTTCGAGCGGTGCCTGACCGTGGAAGGGGATGCGGAAGTCCGCACGGCTGACGGGGACGGGATGAGGTGGGTTACGTTCCTGACTTCCGCATCGGGGGTGAGAATACGCGTCATCTGCCGCGTTCCGGAAGACAGTCCGATTCCCCGGTCGGGCGAGGTCTGGCGGTGCGTCGGTTGGCTTGACCATCGCAAACCCGTCGCCGATTTGCGTCCGCGCTCGCTCTGGATTCGCGGATGTGGCACTTTCGTCCGTCGCGAGAAGGCGGCTTCGGCGCGTTCGCCTTCTGTGTTCTTCGCGAACCTTCGCCGCAATCTTTCCCGACGTATGGCAATTGGGCTTTCCCACGCCCCCGAAGTCGTCGCGCTCAACCGGGCGATTCTGCTCGGGGAGCGTGCGAAACTGCCGTCGGACATTCGGTCGGTCTTCATCGGGGCGGGGACAATGCACATCTTTGCGATTTCGGGTCTGCACGTCATGGTAATCGCCCGCCTCTTCCTGTGTGTACTCACGCTTTGCCTGATTCCCGGACGGCTTGCGGGACTGGTGCTCGTGCCGCTTCTGTGGGCGTATGTCTACCTGATCGGGATGAGCGCAAGTGCGGTGCGGGCGGCGGCGATGGCAAGCGTCTACTTCGCCGCGCCGCTTTTCTGGCGGAGGCCGAACGCACTCGTCGCGTGGTCGGTCACCTTCCTCGCCGTGCATTTGCTGAATCCCCTGCAACTGCTGGACGTTGGTTCGACCCTCTCGTTTGCGGTGATGCTGGGGATTCTCCTGTGTCTGCGGTGGCTGACCTCGGTTTCGGCGGGGCGGTGGGAGATGTTCTGCGTCTCGTTTGCCGCGTGGCTTGCGGGGACACCCATCGCGGCGGTCGTCTTCGGGCGTGTCACGCCCGGCGGACTGCTCGCCAACCTTGTCCTGATTCCGGCCGCTGCGGCAAGCGTGGTCGCAAGCGTTTTCGGCGTTGCCGCGAGTTTTGTCTCGCCGACGCTGGCGGCACACGTCAACAATGCAGCCGCCCTCTGCACGGAGGCGCTCGTCGGCATTTCGTGGACGGTCTCGCAACTGCCGGGCGCGAACTTCGAGACGGGTGCGTGGACGCTCGGCGGTTGCGCACTCTGGTATGGCGGCGTGGTTTTCGTCGCCTGGGCCGCTTCAGCCTGGAGCCGCCGTCTCCGCCGCCGTCCCGTCTGACGGGTGCGGCGGAATCAGAGCGGGAGCGACCGACCGCTCGCAATCGCCCGCACGACGAGCGACGCGCCGCTCGCGCAGTCGCCGACGCAGTAGACGTTCCGTTCGGGGGCCGAGACGAGCGCGGTGCGCGGCGTCTGGGCAAGCATCAGCTGGCGGACAATCGGGTGGTCAGCCGGAACGCCCGTGAAGCCCATCGCAAGCAGGACGAGGTCTGCGTCGATAACCTCCTTCGTGTCGGGCTTTGGGGCGAACTTGACGGGCTTGCCGAGCGGCGAAAGTTCCCATTCGACGGTCTCGACTTCCACGCCCGACACGTTGCCGCGCCCGCGAAACCGGAGGGAGTTCAGGTTCCACCGCCGTTCGCAGCCTTCCAGATGACTGGAACTCGTGCGGAGCTGGTAGGGCCACAGCGGCCACGGAGTCGAGGGACTGCACTCTTCCGGCGGACGCGGCATAATCTCGATTTGCGTGACGGAAGCCGCGCCCTGTCGAATTGCCGTGCCAACGCAGTCCGAACCCGTGTCGCCGCCGCCGATGACAAGTACGCGCTTGCCCTTCGCGCTGATTGGAACGGATGGGATTTCGCCGCCGAGCGCACGGTTCTCGCCGCCGAGGAAGTCGAGGGCGAGGTAGATGCCGCGCAATTCGCGGCCGGGGATGCGCAGGTCGCGGGCGGCGGGCGTGCCGATGGCAATCACGACCGCCTCGAAGGCGCGGGCGAGATAGTCCGCTGAAACGTCCTTGCCGATTTCGGTGTTGGTCACGAAGCGGATACCCTCCGCCTCAAGAATGCCGCGCCGACGGTCGATGAGCGCCTTGTCGAGTTTGAAATAGGGAATGCCGTAGCGGAGAAGTCCGCCGATGTTCCGTTCCTTTTCGTAGACCGTCACGTTCCAGCCTCGGCGGCGCAGGGTGACGGCGGCGGAGAGGCCGGCCGGACCCGCACCGACGACGGCGACGCGCCGGCCGTTCTCCTTCGCCGGCGGATGCGGCACGACCCAGCCGCGCTCGAAGGCGGTGTCGATAATGAACTTCTCGCTCTGTCGCACCATCACCGACTCCTCGTCCAGCTGCCTCACGCAGCACGATTCGCAGAGGGCGGGGCAGATGCGCGAGGTGAACTCGGGGAAGTCGCTGTTCTTCGAGAGCAGGTCGTAGGCGCGCCTGAAGTCGCCCGCGAAGACGGCGCGGTTCTGGTCGGGCACGAGGTTTCCGAGCGGACATCCCGCGCCGTGGCAGAAGGGAACGCCGCAATTCTGGCAGCGTTCGACCTGCGGCTTCAGTTCCTCGTAGGAGAGTCGGCGTTCGACTTCCCTGAAATCGTTCTTCCGTTCGTTGACGGGGCGGTAGTAATCGTGAATGCGGTTCATCTTCAGTTCTCCTTCACTGGAACGACCTTGACGAAGCGGGGTCGGTAGGACGACCAGTTTCCGAGGATGCGTTTCGCAAGCGGCGACTCAGTGCGCTTGTAGTGTTCAAGCACGAGTTCCCTGAGTTCGCGTTCGTCGTCCGACCCAGGTTCGATTGTCGCGAGGTCGATTGAGTCGAGATTGCACCTGAGGTCGAAGTCGCCGTCGTCATCCATCACGTAGGCGACGCCGCCCGTCATGCCCGCGCCGAAGTTCACGCCCGTCGGGCCGAGTACGACGACCTTGCCGCCCGTCATGTATTCGCACCCGTGGTCGCCGATGCCCTCGGCGACGAGCGTCACGCCCGAATTGCGGATGGCGAAGCGTTCGCCGGCCTGTCCGTTCAGGAAAATCTTGCCCGACGTTCCGCCATAGGCGATGACGTTGCCGGCGATGACGTTCTCCTCTGGCCTGAACCCGGTCGTTTCGTACATTGAGGGGTGAATCGCGGGTCGCACGGCGATGATACCGCCAGAAAGACCCTTGCCCACGAAGTCGTTCGCCTCGCCGTCGAGATTGAAGGTGACACCCTTGGTGAGGAATGCGCCGAACGACTGGCCCGCCGTGCCGCGGAAGTTAACCCGCACGGTTTCGTCGGCGAGGCCGTCCGCCCCGAAGCGCGAGACAAGTTCGCCCGAAAGTTCCGTGCCCACCGTGCGATTCACGTTGCGGATGGCACGGTCGAGCGAGACCTTCCCGCCCTGACCGATTGTGGCGAAGTCAAGATGCGGCAACAGTTCGCGGCGATCGTAGTCGTCGAACACGTAGGGGTTTGCGCCTTCGGTGTAGTGAAGCGCCGCGCCGCTTTCTGGCGCGAGGATGCGCGAGAAGTCGAATCCCGCCGCACGGTCGAGCGCGGCGTTCAGTTCGAGCAGGTCGGTGCGCCCGACCGCCTCCTCCAGCGAACGGAGGCCGAGCGCGGCGAGGCGTTCGCGCACTTCGCCCGCGAGAAGCCGCAGGAAGTTGACGATGTGTTCGCTCTTGCCAGTGAAGTGGCGGCGCAGGCATTCGTTCTGCGTGGCGATTCCGACGGGGCAGGTGTCGCAGTGGCAGCGGCGATCCTGAACGCAGCCGAGCGAGACGAGAAGAGTCGTGCCGAAACCGAACTCCTCCGCACCGAGAATCGCCCCGATGACGACGTCGCGTCCCGTCTTGATCTGGCCGTCGACCTGCAGTTTCACGCGCCCGCGCAAGTCGTTCTTGACGAGTGTCTGCTGGGCTTCGGCGAGACCGAGTTCCCACGGAAGGCCCGCGTGCTTCATCGAGGTGAGCGGGGCTGCGCCCGTGCCGCCGTCGAAGCCGGAGATGAGCACGACATCCGCGTGGGCCTTTGCCACGCCCGCCGCAATCGTGCCGACGCCCGCTTCCGAGACGAGTTTCACGGAGATGCGAGCCTTCGGGTTTGCGCACCGCAGGTCGTAGATGAGTTGTGCAAGGTCTTCAATCGAGTAGATGTCGTGGTGCGGCGGTGGCGAGATGAGGGTCGTTCCAGGCCGCGCATGGCGCAACTTCGCGACGAACTCGTTCACCTTGTGGGCGGGAAGCTGTCCGCCCTCGCCCGGTTTCGCACCCTGGGCGAGTTTGATTTGGATGTCCTTCGCATTACGGAGGTATTCGATTGTCACGCCGAAGCGGCCCGAGGCGACTTGCTTGATGCCGCAGTTCGCGTCCGTACCGAAGCGTTCCGCATTTTCGCCGCCCTCGCCCGAGTTGGACATCGAGCCGATTGAATTGAAGGCGCGTGCAATCGCCTCGTGCGCTTCGGGGGAGAGCGAGCCGAGGCTCATCGCGCCGCCCACGAAGTGGCGCATAATGGATTCGACGCTCTCCACTTCGTCCAGCGCAATGCCCACCGTCGGCCTGAAGGTGAGAAGTCCGCGCAGAGTACAACTGCGCCGCGACTGATCGTCGATGGCGGCGGAATATTCCGCGAACTTTGCCGCGTCGTTACCGCGCACGGCAAGGCGAAAGGCCGTCACGGTCTGGGGCGTCCAGAGATGTTCCTCCGCACCCTTGCGGAAACGGTACTGCCCGCCCGCCTCCAGCAGGGCGGAGGGCGTCGCGGCGGATTCGGCGTCGCGGCGGAGGGCGGCCTCGATTTCGCGGAAGCCCCGCCCGCCCACGCGGGAGGGAGTTCCGGGGAAGCAGGTGTTGATGACTTCCTGCGCCAGTCCGACGGCCTCGAACATCTGCGCGCTTCGGTAGCTCCGCAGGGTCGAGATGCCCATCTTCGACATGATCTTGAGCAGACCCTTGCCGACGGCCTTGATGTAGTTCGAGGCGGCGGCAACCGTATCGTTCGGACAGAGTGCGGAGACGGTTTCGAGGGCGAGATAGGGGTTCACCGCCGTTGCACCGTAGCCGAGCAACACGGCGAAGTGGTGTACCTCACGCGCCTCGCCCGTCTGCGCAATCAGCCCGACGGAGGGACGCAGTCCCGCCGCAACGAGCGCACGGTTCACGGCGGCAACCGCCATCAGCGAGGGAAGGGCGGGCAGGTTGCCGGGATTCAGTTCCGGCTTGTCGGAAAGCACGATAATCCGCGCCCCGCTCCCCACGGCGGAGACCGCGTCGGCGGCGAGCCGGCCGAGCGCGACTTCAAGGCTGCCGTCAAAGAAGGTCGGCAGGGTCTTCACGGGGAAGCGGTTTTCGTCCGCCTTCTCGATGCGCACGAGTTCGTCTTCCGTCAGCACGGGGCGGCGGAGTTTGATGAGGCGTGCGTGTTCGGGGGCTTCTTCCAGCATGTTGCCGAGGTTGCCGATGTAGGTCATCAGCGACATCACGAGTTCTTCGCGAATCGGATCGATTGGCGGGTTCGTGACCTGGGCGAAGAGCTGGTGGAAGTAGTCGAAGAGCGTCCGCCGCCTGTCGGAAAGACAGGCGAGCGCGGCATCGTTGCCCATCGAGCCGACGGGTTCCTTGCCGGTCTTCGCCATCGGTGCGAGGATGAGTTCGAGATCTTCGTCGGTGTAGCCGAACTGCCGTTGTCGGGCGGTGAGATCCTGCGGTACGCCCGACGGGACGATTTCGGTGAAGAGGCCCTGAATGGAGATTCGGTTCTCCTCCACCCAGCGGCGGTATGGCTTGCGTCGCGCATAGCGCGTCTTGATTTCCGCATCCTCGAGAAGGCGGTGGTTCGGCAGGTCGAGGTAGACCATTGAACCGGGTTTGAGCCGTCCGCACCGCAGGATGTCGTCCGGCGGAACGTCCACGACGCCCGTTTCGGAGGCGAGGACGAAGAGATTGTCCTTCGTGAGCGTCCAGCGCGCGGGGCGCAGTCCGTTGCGGTCGAGCGCGGCACCGGCGGTGATGCCGTCGGTGAAGGCGACGGCGGCCGGCCCGTCCCACGGCTCCATCAGGGCGGAGTGGTACTCGTAGAAGCCGCGCACGTCGTGGCCCATGTGGTATTTCGCGCCCCACGCCTGAGGCATGAGCATCAGCATTGCGTGGGCGGGGTCGCGCCCGGCCGCGACAAGCAACTCGAACACGTTGTCGAGCGATGCGGAGTCGGACTGCCCCTCACGGACGACCGGCAGGAGTTTCGCCATGTCCGCGCCGAACGCGGGTGACGCGAACGACCGCTCCCGCGCCCGGAGGGCGTTCAGGTTGCCCTTGAGCGTGTTGATTTCGCCGTTGTGGGCGAGCATGCGGAAGGGGTGGGCGAGTTCCCACGTCGGGAATGTGTTCGTCGAATACCGCTGGTGCACGAGCGCGAGGGCGGAGGTGAAGTCCGCGTCCGCGAGGTCGGGGTAGAACCGCTCGACCTGCGGGGCGAGCAGAAGCCCCTTGTAGACGACCGTGCGCGAGGAAAGCGAGCAGATGTAGCCGTTCTCGAGTGTTTTCTCCATTTCGCGGCGGATGACGTAGAGTTTGCGTTCGTCGCCGCAGCCGAGGAAGAGCTGGCGGATTTTCGGCATGGTTTCGCGGGCGGTTTTGCCGATGGCGTCGGGATTCGTCGGCACGTCGCGCCAGGCGAGAACCGCCGCGCCATTCGCCTCCGCCACCCGTTCGAGGGCCGTTTCTTCGCCCGTGCCGCCGAAAATCATCGCTATCGCGTATTCGCCCTTCGGCGGAAGGTCGGGGAGAACCTTGTGGAAGAAGGAGTCTGGAATCTGAAGCAGCAGCCCCGCGCCGTCGCCCGTCTCGGGATCGTTGCCCGTCGCACCCCGGTGCATCAGCCGCTTGAGGACGGTGAGCCCACCCTCGACGACGGCCCGCGAGGGGACGTTTTCGAGATTGGCGACGAGGCCGACGCCGCACGCGTCGTGTTCGAATGAGGGGTCGTAGAGCCCCCGCTGGTGCTGTTCGCTTTCCATGAGTCGGTTTCCTTACTATTCAGAATAAGGAAAGCACGAACCGTGCCAAAACACCGCCTCGCCCTCGGCTTTACGCTTTTTGTACGGCGCGTGTAATGTGAAAACAAGTAATTTACACTTTATGGGTTCGGCGGTTATGCGGGGGCGTGGCCGGGCCAGACTGCATCCGCCCACATCCTGTCAAACCTGTCCAGAAACCGCCGCGCCGCCGTTTTGTGGTCAAAACCAAGCCCCCGATGCTAAATTGGCAAACTCCAGCCCTTGCGGGATGTGCCCGTATGTGGTAATATACCCCTCAATGAATAGGAGACTGATAGATGAGTTGTAGGGGTCTTTGCCTGATGAGTGGCGGACTGGATAGCCAGCTCGCCGTCCGCATGCTACAGAATGCAGGGGCGAAGGTTGAGGCGATTACCTTTGCAACGCCGTTTTTCTCGCCCGATGCGGCGAAAAAGGCGGCGGCGGCACTTGGTGTGCGTCTGCGGATTGTCGATTTCACCGAAGACGAACTCGCGCTGATCGAGAATCCTCCGCACGGGTTCGGCGGGGCGATGAACCCCTGCATCGACTGCCACGCGACGATGATACGCCGTGCGGGCGAACGGATGGCGGAACTCGGCTACGAGTTTGTCGCGACGGGTGAGGTGATGGGACAGCGGCCGATGAGCCAGAACAAGCAGTCGCTCGGCGTCGTCGAGAGGAGTTCCGGCCTGACGGGTCGTCTGATCCGTCCGCTGTGCGCGAAGTTGCTGCCGCCGACGATTCCTGAGACGGAAGGCAAGATTGACCGCGAGAAACTGCTCGACATTTCGGGCCGCAGCCGCGACCGCCAGATCGCCCTCGCGGCGGAATATGGTATCGTGAACTACCCAAGTCCGGCGGGCGGGTGCAAACTGACGGAAGTCGGCTTCGGACATCGCCTCAAGGACCTGATGGAACACGAGGGACTGAAGGACCGCCGTTTCGTCGAACTTCTCCTGATTGCGCGGCGCTTTCGTCTGCCGGACGGCAGCGGCGTGATTCTCGGGCGCGACCAGAACGACAACGCCATTTTGCAGGCGGCCTCCGACCTTGGGACGCTTCTCGTGCCGATCAACGTGCCAGGCCCGACCGCGCTGATTCCGGACTTGAAGTCGGCGGCGGATCTTGAACTCGCAAAAGGGCTTGTTTGTTCGTATTGCCGCTACGACAAGCTGGTTGGCGACATCAGCCTTCGCATTTGGGGAACGGGGTGCGACGGCGGGGAAATCTTTTCTGTCCCGCGTCCGTATGAGCGTGAGAAATACAAGGAATATCAGATATGTTAGAGACGATTGCCGCGCATCTTGACACGGTTGCATCCCTTGCTCCGACGTGGGGTTACCTCCTGATCTTCGTCTTCATGGCGATTGAATCGAGTTTCATTCCGTTTCCGAGCGAAGTCGTGATGATACCGGCGGGCTTTCTCGCCGCACGGGGCGAACTCGCCGGCGGCAATCCGCTGACGGTCCTTTCGCTTGCGGTCGTCTTCGGCATCCTCGGTTCGCTTGCGGGGGCGTTCGTGAACTACTACCTCGCCCTGTGGGTGGGAAAACCCTTTCTTGAGAAGTATGGGAAATACTTTTTCGTCAAGCCCGAACCTCTCGCACGGGCGTGCGAGGTCTTCAATCGGTATGGCGCGGCGACGACGTTCGTCTGCCGTCTCGTGCCCGTCATCCGACAGCTGATTTCCATTCCCGCCGGCATCGCACGGATGCCGCTCGCGCCGTTCACGTTTTTCACGGGGTTGGGCGCGGGGATTTGGACGGCGATTCTCGCGGCGGTCGGCTATGCGCTCGGCCGTCAGTCGGGCAACCTGACCTACCTTGAACTGTGCGTGAAGGGCGGCGAAACGGCTTCGAAGAACCTGCCGTATGTGATTGGCGGGGCGGTCGTCCTGGTTCTGCTCTACGTATTCGTCTCGAAACTGGCGATGGGGAAGAAGGGCTGATGCTGCTCAGCGTTGAGCATCTGCGTGTCACGTTCCAAGTCGAAGGCCGGCTCTCGGTTCCGGTTCGGGACGTGAGTTTCGAGATTCCGGAGAGGGGGCGCGTCGCCCTCGTCGGCGAATCGGGGAGCGGAAAGTCGCTCACGGCTCTCGCGCTCGGCGGACTCGTCGACCGTGCGGAGATCTCGGGGCGCATTGTCGGTTCGCCGCGCATTTCGTATGTCTTCCAAAACCCGATGCAAAGCCTGAATCCCGTGCTGCGCATTGACCGGCAGATTGCCGAATCGCTCGGGTCGCGTGATGCGAAGCGAATCGAAAGACTGCTCGCCGCCGTCGGCCTGCCCCCGGCGGCGGCGCGGAAATACCCCTGCCAACTCAGCGGCGGACAGCAGCAGCGCGTGATGATTGCGATGGCACTCGCGGCAAAACCCGACTTGCTGATTGCCGACGAACCGACGACAGCGCTCGACGTCACCACGCAGAAGGAGGTTCTCGAACTCATCGACCGCGTGGCGGACGAACGGGCGATGGCCGTCCTGCTGATTACCCACAACCTGGGGCTCGTCTGCCGCCACTCCTCCTACGTCAATGTGATGTATGCGGGCGAAATTGTCGAGGCGGGCGTCGTGAAGGACGTGCTCGGCGCTCCCGTCCACCCCTACACGAAGGGGCTTCTCGCGGCCGTCCCTTCCCTCGCCGCGCCAAAGGATGCGCCGCTCAGGGACATTCCAGGCGTCGTCCCGCCCCCGTGGGACTGGCCGAGCGGCTGTGCCTTCCATCCGCGCTGTCCGCTGGCGGACGGGGACTGCCTGAGGGGCGTGCGCCCCGCGTGTCGGCGCGGGAAGACGGTGGCATGAAGCCCTACCGGGAGATCCTGAAACTCGTCTGGCCGCTCGCGTTCGGCATGGTGAACAATGCGCTGATGCAGTTCACCGACCGCGCCTTCCTTGCGCGGGACTCGATGGAATCGCTCGAGGCGGTTTTGCCCGCCACGATGCTCGTCGGTATCTTCATCAGTTTCTTCCAGTCGGCGATTGCCTATTCGGGGGTCTTCGTCGCGCAGTACCACGGGGCGAAGGATTCCGCCTCGTGCGTTCGGTGCTATCGTGCGGCCACGCTCCTCTCGTTTGTCTCGGGGCTGTTCATGTTCGCGCTCGTCCCCGTGGGTGGCTGGATTTTCTCACTCGCCTCGCCCTCGGCCGAACTCCTCCTGCGCGAGCGAACCTACTACGACATCTGCATACTCGGCGGATTCTTCGTGTTTGGCCAGATGGCCGCCGCCGCCTACTTCACGGGGCTTGGGCGAACGCGCATCGTCTTTCTCGTCAACCTGATCGGCAACGTCGCCAACGTTCTGCTCGACCCCCTGCTCATCTTCGGCTGGTGCGGATTCCCGAGACTCGGCATTGCGGGCGCGGCGTATGCGACGGTCGCCTCGACGGCCCTCCAGTGGGTCATCCTTGTCTGGGCGGCGCACCGCGCCATACGTGGCATTTCCGCGCCGGGCGGCGTGTTGCGGATTTCGTCGAAGATCCTACGCCTCGGCATCCCCTCGGGCGGCTACTCCGTCCTCAACACGCTTTCGTTCACCATCTTCGTCTTCGTCACGGGGTCGGTCGGGGATGTCGCCTTTGCCGCGTCCAATGCCTGCTTTACGGTGAACTACCTCCTGATTGCGCCGATTGAGGGGTTCTCGCTGGGGGCGCAGACGCTCGTCGGCCAGGCCTGCGGACGCGGCGACGTGCGCGAGGCGGTTTGTTCGACGCGGCGAACACTTCTGCTCGCACTGGGCTTCGTCGCCATCGCTTCCGCCACAATCCTGATTTTCCACCGCCCGATTCTCGCCCTGTTCGCACCGGACGACGGCTCTTCCGCGGCGGAATTTGTCCGTATGGGGCGGCTTCTTTTCGTCCTGATGGTGGCGTGGCAGTTCTTCGACGCGGCGGATGTCGTGATTTCGGGCGCACTCAAGGGGGCGGGCGATGCGCGCTTTGTCTTCTGCTGGATGCTGGTTGCGGCGTTCCTGATCTGGCTGCCGCTCGTCTTCATCGTCGCGAAGTTCCACAACACGATGCCCGCACTGTGGGTGACGATGGTCGTCTACGTGGTGGCAATCAGCATCGGTTCGCTTGTTCGCTGGCGGCGCGGCAAATGGAAGTCGCTCGACCTGACGGACGGTTCACGCGCATCGAACCAGAATCAACGCATTTCTTGAAGAGGCAATTGCAAAACCCATTCAGTCGGTCACGCGGGACGCGTGACCCTACCGTATTTGCATGGTAGGGGCGAGCGTCCCGCTCGCCCGCAAGAGGTTTTGCAATTGCCTCTGAAGAAACAGGCGATGGCCGTCGTCATATTGAGACCAATGTCATCGGAAAGCCCGCGTTTGGTCCCCTCAGGGAGCGTTGGGATTGTCCATATATGGACTCGGCGGTCGGACAGGAAGGGTTCGTCGGTTTCGACCACTGAACACACAGAAGCCGC
>CAVAHB010000068.1:0-12142 GCA_963588415.1 Faecalibacterium sp. CAG:74 | reverse complement strand
GCCGCTTTCCGACAGGTCAAGCGCAATCCCCTTCGCCGCCGACTGCGTGACGTCGCCCCCAATCGACCAGCGCGTGAAGTTCCCGACCGTCAGGTAGTCCGCCCGTTCGACGGACGGGTCGCCGAAGGCCGAGGCGGAGGTCAGTTCAAGGCTGTTGATCTCTTTTTCGGACTTTCCATTCAAAAGCTCGATTCCACCCTTGAAGGCCGTGAAGTCGCCCGAAATCTTGTGCGCGGATGCCGCGCTGGAGCCGGAAGAGGATGAGGCTCTCACCATGCTGATCGTGACACCCGCATCCGAGATGAACTTGCCGGACAGCACAATCCCGCGAGAAGCAGTCGCGATGTTCTGCGCCCAAAAGGTGAAGGATTGTCCGCAGGAGACGAGCGTATTGGTGCCATCCCAGTAGGAGACCTTGTCCGCATTGACCCCCACCGAAATGCCGTAAATCGTACAATTCCCGAAGTTGTGCCGCTGATTCCATCCGTTCAGGGTACACACCGCAATCTGCTTCGTGCTGCCGACCGTGCTGCCGTCCGTTCCGAAAATCCAGGTCGTCCCCTCCGGCGCCGTGTACTTGTCCATCTTCGACGAACTGAGGACGACATACGTGTTGCCGTCATTCGCGGAGGGCTCGACGCCAACCTCCGTCGTACATCCCTCGTCGGAGTAGAACTTGAAGCACTTCGGCGGCGCGCCGTTATTGCCAGAGCCTTTCAGCCAGTAGGTTTCCGCGAACGCGGACGCGAACGTTGCAAGCGCAACCGCCAGGGCGATCAGTTTTGACTGCATGTCATTCTCCTTTGCGTTTGGTATGTTGTGTTTTTCGTTTGGTGTGGTGTGGTGAAAAGACGACGAAACCCTCGGCGAGTGAAGCGCACTTCACCTGCCGACGGCACACGGAGGCCCGTTCTCGTCGTCTCTACCTGGGGGGGGGGGGGATGTTAGCGGCAAACGGACGCAAGGGCACGCCTCTGCGAACCCTTCTCGCCCGATGTCTGAACGCTATACACCTTTCCTTCACGCCACATATTGTAGCATATCTGCGGAAGGCTGTATATTGCGATTCCTGAAACACCGTGTTGCAATAACCGAAACCGCCCGCCGACCTGAAATGCGCCGCGTTCCACGGCTTCGCGCCCTACCGCGTCGCCTTCACGGGTTCGAGAATCCACCGCTTGTTGAACCAGAACCATTCGCCCGGACGCGCCCGAATCTCCGCATCCAGAAGGGTGAG
Source organism: Faecalibacterium sp. CAG:74 (assembly GCA_963588415.1). Lineage (GTDB taxonomy): Bacteria > Verrucomicrobiota > Kiritimatiellia > RFP12 > UBA1067 > UBA1067. The sequence continues at coordinate 10,905 of CAVAHB010000068.1, read as the reverse complement.
GACTTCGCGGGTCAGTCGCCGCGCCTCCTCCTTCGCATCGGGCGCGGCGGCGTTCGGGCGCAGGGTGGCGATGTGGTTGAAAACGTGCCGCCCGCCTTCGCGGCGCATCGCCGCCACGACGATCGGCGCCCCGCACTTCACGGCGAACATTGCCCCCGCGTGGCTCACGTTCGCCGTGCCGCCGAGGAACGGGATCTCCACGTCCTTCGTGCGAACGCGCAGGTCGGGCAGAATCGCAAAGGCCCGCCCCGCCCGCAGACGTTCCTTGATCTTCACGAGCGTGGACTTCTCGTTGCGGTCCAGCACCTCGATGTCGCCGTACTGCCGCGCCATCCAGTCGCTGATCTTCGGGTTGCGCTGGCGCGCGGCAATCGCAAAGAGCGGCAGACCGTATTTCGCCATCGACCACGCCGCCATATACCAGTTCCCCGAATGCGGGACCATAATCACGACGCCGCGTCCCTCGTCCACGAGTTCCTGCAGACGGTTCTTGTAGAGGAGGCCGTCCCTGACGTGGCAATCCATCCACTTCCGCGTCAGTTTCGGCGCACGGATCATCTCGACGGCCGACTGCAGGACATTCGCGAGCGACTGCCGCGCAATCGCCGCAGCCTCACGTGCACCCTTCTCCGGAAAGACCGTGCAAATGCGCCCCAGAGTCCGCGCGCGCTGAAAGCGAAGCACGTCGAAGAGGAACGCACTCAACCCGCGCGCCGCCGCCATCGCCACGCGGTACGGCACGGCATTCACGAGGGCGCAGACGAACCGGAAGGCCCCGTATTCAACGTTAACCGCGATTTTCCCCTTGGCCATATCTACCCGTCCACCCGTTCGCGTCAGTCGAGGATGCCCTTCGACGGCGGTTCCGAATTGTCCCACCAGCTGCCCTTCGTGGACGAAATGCGCGAAATCGGCTTCGTGGTCAGTTGCTTGCCCTTCAGGGACGCGCCGCGGATGGCAATCACCTCCTGACTGCCGCCTTCCGCGCCCCCGCGCTTCACCTTCTCACGCGGCAGAAAGTACTGCTGGTTAATCCGCTGGTTCTTCGCCGGCTTGAACTTGACGTAGAGCGTTTCGGGGCAGCCCTCCTGAAAGAAGATGATGCGGGACTTCGGCTTTTCCGGCGTGAGGCGGTAGTCCTTGTTTCGGATCAGCCCGCCGAACCGAAACCGCTTGATGTAGCTGAAGCCGTAAGCGCCCTCCTCGTAGACGCAGGTGAAGTCGCGTGTCTCGCGGTCCTTCTCCTGGTCGTAGCGCAGGACGGCAAGAAGATCCCTGTCGACGAATATCTTGTCCTCCGGCTGGGTCTTCCGGTAGCGTCCATCCTTCCAGACGAAGATGAGTTCATCGAGCGAGGAACACTTGAAGAGTTCGTCGCCGCCGCGCAAGCCCGAGCCGACGTAGTTGTTCTCGCGGTCCCAGCGGATCGTGAGTTCGCTCGCCGTAATCGCCTTCACGTCCACCTGCTTGAACGCCCCCTTTGCAATGCGCGTACAGCGCGGATACCTCTTCGCGTATTCGCGGATGAGACGCTTCAGGTACTTCACGACGAACGCCCGGAGATGCACGAGGTTATCCTGAACCTCCTTCTCCTCCGCCTGGATGGCGGCGATTTCCTCGCGGTTGCGGTCGATGTCGAACTGGGAGATTCGACGGATCTGCAGCTTGAGCAGCCGTTCCACGTCCTCGTTCGTGACGTCGCGGCGGAGTTCCTGGCGAAACGGACGGAAGCCCTCGATGACGGTCTTCTGCACGCCCTCGAAGGTCTTCTCGTTCTCGATGCGCTTGTAGATGCGCTCCTCGATGAAGATGCGGTCAAGCGTCCGGGCGTGGAAGAGGTCGTCGAGTTCCTGCAGGCGGATTTCCTGCTCGCGCTTCGTCAGGGCCATCAGCCGCTCGACGTTCTTCTTCAGGATTTCCGTCACGCTCATCAGCCGCGGCCGTCCGTCGTCCAGCACGATCGGGCGGGACGCAATCGACTTCTCGCAGTTCGTGAACGCATAGAGCGCGGTCATCGTCTTTTCCTGGCTCGCCCCCGCCTGAAGTTCGAGTTCGATCCGCACGCTTTCGCTCGTCAGGTCGTGAATCTTCCTGACGGCGACCTTCTTCTTCTTGATTGCCTCCTCGATGGACGCGGAAAGCGTGTCGGTCGTCTCGCCCCACGGCAGTTCCGTGATGACGAGTTTCGACTTCTCCTCCGGCTCGATGCGGGCGCGAACCTTCACCTTCCCAAGTCCGTCGGCATATTCCGTAACATCCATCACGCCGCCGAGTTGAAAGTCGGGATAGAGCGCAACCGGCTTCTTCTGGATGAGGTTGATTTCCGCCTCCAGGAGTTCGATGAAGTTGTGCGGCAGGATGGCCGTCGAAAGGCCGACGGCGATGCCGTCCGCGCCCATCATCAGGAGAAGCGGAATCTTCGCCGGCAGGTAGACCGGCTCCTCCTTGCGCCCGTCGTAGTTTGGCACGAAGATCGTCGTCTTCCTGTTGAAGACCTCCTTGCGGGCAAGGTCGGTCAGGCGGCACTCGATGTAGCGGGTCGCCGCGTGGGGCATTCCCGTGTAGAGCGAGCCATAGTTCCCCTGCCCGTCGATCAGGTAGCCCTTGCCCTCGCCCCACAACTTGTTTGCCAGCACGACAATCGCGTCACCGATCGAGGCGTCGCCGTGGGGGTGGTATTGCATCGCGTGGCCGACAATGTTCGCGACTTTCGTGTAGCGTCCGTCGTCCTTCTCCCAGAGGGAGTGCATGATTCGCCGCTGCACGGGCTTGAGGCCGTCTTCGACCGCCGGAATCGCACGGGAACAGATGACATACGCCGAGTAGTGACGGAAGTTGAAGTCGTAGAGATCCTTCATCGGCCCCGTCCCCGTCAGTCCCTTCGCCTCGGCGGAGGGGGGTGCGGGCGGCGGCGCGGCTTCGGGCTTCGCGGCAGACTTCTCCGCCGGCTTCACGCTGTCATTTTCGGGCTGCTTGAAGAGATCTAAGGTATCAAATAGGCTTGGCGGCTGGTTCTCGTTGTCTGTTTTCTTGGCCATGTCGGAAAATCTTCTCGTCTTTCTTATTTTAGTCAAATCCTGGGCGAAACGCACACACTCACCCATGCGCAACGGGGGCGTATTATACCATCTTCCGCTTTCGTCGGTCAAATGGGCTTGTTCCCATCCGAAGCGTCGTTTTGCCGCTGTCGATTGAAAAAGTAAGTGGGCGGGGGCGACGGAGAAACCTGCCCACTTGCCTTTTCAATCGACGCGCAGAAAATGGGCAACCTCCAAGCGTTCAGTCTCCCATACCGACAAGGCTGCAGTTCCCGCAATCGGGATGAACCTGAAGGCAGAAGTTGCGGTGTATCTGAATGAGGCCCTGTATGCGGACGCCATTTGCCGCGTAAAGAGCCGACGGATTGTGGTCGCGTCCGAACAGACGGAACGCGGTCAGGCGCACGGGGGTCGAGACATCTTCGGGCGGCAGCCACGCGGGGACTTCCGAGAGCCGACCCTCCGCCAGTGCAAAAGGCACGAGAATGTTGGAGAGTATTGCCGCGGCGCGTCCGCGTCCGAGGTGGTTGCCCTGTCTCAGGAGACGAAGAAGTCCCGCGCATTCTTCCGCCGAGAAATCGGCGCGTTCCAAAAGTCTCCGAAGCGGCAGTTTCGTAAAGAAAGCCGCCGCCGCACGAAGCCTCACGTCGGGACGGTTCCCCGGCCGCACATTGCTTCGACTCCATTCGCTGAACTCCGCCGCCGTCTCGAACGCGGCAAGGATGTTTTCAGGCTCTTCCCATACCAATATATATGGTACGGCGCGGGCGACGGCGCGAAAACCCATGACGTTCTTGCAATAGCCGAACGCCCCCATCATCTCCTCGTAGAGGATTTGTTCGCGATTCCCGTCCGCCAGAAGCCGCCGCAACCGCCGCGCCTTCATCTGAAGCCTCTCCTTCCCGGCCCAATCGAGAATCTCTTCCGCCAATTCGCGCTTGTTTTGCAAATGGCGAAAGCAGGGCCGATCGCAATCGGGCATTCGGTCGAACGGATACGCCGCCAGATCGATTTGCTCGGGCGAAAACGACGGATTCTCCAGAAAGGAACGCCCCAACCAAATGGAAATCGCCCCGCTCGGCAACGAGCGCGGAACGGGGCCGTCCCGCCAGGTTGCATGGGCAATTACGTTCGCATAGGCGACATCCGTTCCGTGTCCGTGCGCATCCCAGTCGGATGGGCTCAGGTGAATCTCGACATCCCCGACGAAGCGCCGTCGTTCAGGCCCGATTTCAAGAACCGCCCGCCGAAAGTCCGGTCCCGCCCCGAAGTTCCACTCGCCGGGATAGACGACGCGGACTTCCTCGCCCGCCGTCGTCGTCAACCGTGAAGGACGAAAGGCACGGTCGTACCAAATCGCCTGAACGTGGCGTTCGGTGACTGGTCCTCCCCCATTCCCGTAAAAGAGGCACGATGGCTTTGGTCGTTTCATCGCTATGCGGCCAGTTTGCGCGGCGTTTTCACTTTTTCCGACTGAATCGGCGTCTTACGCACGAGTTCAACCAGCCGTTGGCAGAGTTCGGGCTCCGCCTTCAGGCGTTCAATCGCCGAAAGCGTGCCTTGACCGAGCTGCTCCTGCCCGAAGGCCAGCCAACTGCCGCGTCGTTCGACGAGACCGCGAACAAGCGCCGCCTCCACAACTGAGCCTTCGTACGATATCCCACCCGAATAGAGAATATCAAACTCGGCTTCGGTAAATGGGGCGGCGACCTTGTTCTTCACAACCTTCACACGCGTCCGGTTCCCAATGACTTCACCTCCTGCGTTTTTAATCGCCCCAATCCTCTGCACCTGCAAACGGCAGGACGCATAGAACTTGAGGGCCTTCCCTCCGGGGGTCGTTTCGGGGTTGCCAAACACAACACCGATTTTCTCACGAACTTGATTCGTAAAGATGCAAAGCGTCCGCGTCTTGGCGATGGAAGACGTGAGTTTCCGCATGGCCTGGGACATCAGCCGCGCCTGAAGCCCCACGTGCGCCGAACCCATCTCCCCATTGATTTCCGCCCTTGGCGTGAGTGCGGCAACCGAGTCCACAACCACGACGTCAACCGCGCCGGACCGCACGAGCTCGTCGCAAATCGTCAACGCTTCCTCACCGCTCGACGGTTGCGAAACGAGGAGTTCCGAGAGGTTTACGCCGATTCTTCGCGCATATCCAGGGTCGAGCGCGTGTTCCGCATCAATAAACGCGGCCGTTCCACCCGCCTTTTGTGCGTTTGCTATCACGTGCAGGGCAAGGGTCGTCTTGCCGGACGATTCGTGACCATAGCATTCCACGATCCGTCCGCGGGGTAAACCGCCAATGCCAAGCGCCAAATCAAGCGAAAGTGCGCCCGTCGGGACGACTTCCACATCCTGATGCGTTCTTTCGCCAAGGCGCAGAACGGCCATTTCGCCGAATTGCTTGCGAATACCGCGCAACGCCTCGTCAAGTGCGCCGCCGACGCACCCCAATATCGTCTCACTCATTTTCCAAACTCCAATTGACCGTCCGCCCGGACGGGGTGAACAGATTGACCTGCCGGATATGGTCGATCTCAGGACGACCGCCCTCCGGCACACCGAAGACCTCGATTACGTCAAACCGATAGTTTCCCGACCAGTGATTCCGCAAGCGCCACGAATTGCAGGCGAGGCGAAGAAGACCCCGCTTGCGCCGATTGACGCTCCTCAACCGACCTTCAAAGTCGGAATGCCGCGCATGCTGCTTGACTTCGACGAAAACCATCGCGTCTGCCTTGCGGTCGTAGGCGATGATATCGACTTCAAGCCGGCGATCCCACGGACAGGGGCGGGCGTTGCGTTCGACAATCTCACAGCCTTCAAGCCGCAGACGTTCCGCCGCAACATCCTCGCCCCATCTACCGTGGTGAACACCGACGTTTCCGACCTCACGCCGCCGAAACATCGTTCGCCTCCATCGCGTCAACCTCCCCGGCGAATTCGTGCGCAATCACCTTCGGGATGCCGAAGCAGACAACCCCGATCGAATCTTCAATCGCAAGGGCGATTCCAAGGGCTTCCCATGGGGTGAAGATAATTCGTGCGCTTCGGTCTGCATCCGACTTGTTCGCCGAGTTCCGATAGATTTCAAATGAATACCCTTGGATAGGTTCGGTCAAATGGCGCAAGACAATGCGAGTCGCATACCGGGCCGAACGATGGAAAAGTCCCTTTCCCTCCTCCAAAGTTTCGTTTTCATTGCGAAGAACCTGCAACATCTTGCACAAATCCGAGAAGCCAAGTTTGACGGCCAGACGGTTTTCCCAGTCGAACGTCGGAAACGTTGGAGTTGCCGCCCGTCGGTCGCCGATGGTACGCTGGTTCGCGAGTTCCAGCATAATGCACCCGTCGCGGCGGTCGTGGGCCGGATGAAGGTTCATCCGAAGGGCGCAGCCCGTGCCTTTCCCGTTCGGATGGTAGATTGCAAAGTTGGGACGATATTCCCGCATTGCACCGCCGTTTGCATTTCTCATTTCATTCATTGTTTCGTTCCTTTCTTTATCTATGGAGGACGCGACACCCGTCACGCCCAGAAACTCCTGCCGTCATCGTCGAGTTGACGGTAGCCAGCCGCCTCCATGATGTCCGCCTCTTCAACGCGAACGGAACCCCGGAGGTCGGCAATCGTCCGAGAGACGCGCAGAATGCGATCGTAGGCACGTGCGGAAAGATTCAACCGTTCAATGGTGCGGCGAAGATTCTCCTGTGCGGTTGCGTCCAACTGGCAGACGGAGGGCAAATCGCGGCTCTTCACATCCGCATTCGTCAGAATGCCCGGCCTATCCCGATAACGCAACGACTGAATCTGCCGCGCCCGAACGACTTCCGCCCGAATCTCCGCACTCGACCGTCCCGGTTTCGCAGAAATCAGTTCGCGAAATGGCACGGCAGAAACCCCGACCTGAATGTCGATTCGATCCAAAAGCGGACCCGACACGCGGCGTTGGTAGCGAAGGATCTGCGACTGGGAACACCGGCACTCGTGCGTCGGGTCGTTGAAATAGCCGCAGGGACACGGGTTCATCGCGGCAACCAGCATGAACCGCGACGGATAGTCGTGCGCCGCCGCCGCACGGGAAACACCGACATGACCATCTTCCAACGGCTGGCGCAGCACTTCCAACGCCTGTCGCGGAAACTCGGCGAATTCATCAAGGAAAAGCACGCCGCGATGCGCAAGCGACACTTCACCCGGCAACGGATTCGTTCCGCCGCCGAGCAGTCCGATGGAACTCACGGTATGGTGTGGCGCACGGAACGGACGGCGCGTGACGAAAGTTCCGCCACCCTTCGCCTCGCCTGCGACGGAATGGATTCGCGAGATTTCCAGCGCCTCCTCCACCGTCAAGGGCGGCAGGATTGACGGAATCCGCCGCGCAATCATCGTCTTCCCCGACCCGGGAGAGCCAATCATGAGAATGTTATGCCCGCCGGCGACGGCGACTTCAACCGCACGCGTGATGATTTCCTGTCCCTTCACGTCAGCGAAGTCGTCGCCCGCGCCCTCGTTGTCCCTCCGAACGAGTGCGGAAAGATCGGTGATTCGCGGCTGAATGTCGATTTCACCGCTGAGATACATCGCCGTCTCGCGCAGGGTTTTCACGGGAATGACATCGATTCCCGTGACGACGCTCGCCTCGTCCACGTTCCCGGCCGGCACAATCACGGCCCTCTTCCCGATGCGCCGCATTTCCATGACAATCGGCAGAATGCCGCGAACCTTGCGGACTTCGCCCGAAAGCGCGAGTTCGCCGACCATTCCATAGTCCTCAAGCCGCTCGTTCTGCAGGCGACCCGTGGCCTTGATCAGACAGACGGCAATCGGCAAGTCGTAGATCGGGCCTTCCTTTCTCACGTCGGCGGGGGCGAGATTGACCGTGACGGCGAACTCGCGCTTCGACTGGAAGCCGGAGTTCTTGAGCGCGGTCGAAACGCGGTCCTTCGATTCCTTCACCGCCTGATCGGGCAGCCCGACAATGGCGAAGGAACTCGTCCCGACGGTCGAGAAGACTTCTATCTCGACCGTCCGAGCATCCACGCCACTGATTGCGCCACTATAACATTTTGCCAACATTTGCATCCCTTTCGTCTGGACGCAAATATTATGGCATATGTTCGGGAAAGAATCCTTACGCGAACCTTACGCAAACCTTAAGATTTCGTAAGACTTTGCCCGCGATTATCCCCCCAAAAAAGCAAAAGGGACGCGGTTTTGCCGCGACCCTTTTTCCACCGCCACAACGGGGAGACGGAATCAGACTCCGCCTCGACCGCGCAAGGTCCCGTGCGACAGGAAGCCGTCGTACTTGCGCACGAGCAGGTGAGACTCCATGATGCGCAGCGTATCAAGCGCCACGCCCACGATGATGAGGAGCGAAGTTCCGCCGAAGAACGACGCAATCGCCCACGGCACGGACATCCAGCCCATGAGAAGCATCGGAATCAGGGCGACAATCAGAAGCCCCGAACCGCCGATCAGCGTAATCTTCGTCATCATGTCGTCGAGGTATTCCGCCGTCGCACGGCCCGGGCGGATGCCCGGAATATAAGAACCGTCCTTCTTCAGGTTTTCGGAAATATCAATCGCGTTGAACTGCGTCGCCACCCAGAAGAACGCGAAGAACATAATCAGCACCGCGTAGACGCAAAGGTGGAGCGCCGTCGGCTCGGAGAGCTGCTGCGCGAAGCGATGAAGCGTTCCGCTGAAACCCGACGAGGCCGCGTCCGTGAACTTCATCAAAACCGCAGACGGAATCTGAATCAGCGGCTGGGCGAAGATGATGGGCATCACGCCCGTGTAGTTCACGCGCAACGGCATGAATGTCTGCTGCATTCCGTAGGTACTGCCGCCGCCAACCGAGCGGCGCGTCGAATGAATCGTGACCTTGCGCACGCCCTGCGTGAGCATCACCGTACCCATCACGACAAGCAGGAAGAACCCGATCAGGACGGGAAGTTCGGCAATCGGCGCGGAGGCCTGAACGCCCGCGAGGCCGAAATAGCGTTCCCACGCGCTGATGAGCGCATCGGGAAGTCGCGAGGTAATGTTGATCATGATGATGAGCGACGCACCGTTGCCCACGCCGAAGGTCGTGATCTGGTCGGCGATCCACATCACGAAGAGCGCGGCGGACGTCATGCCGATGACGGTCATCAACTGGAAGCCAAGTCCCGGATTCACAACGAGGTCAACGCCCGCGAACGCCTGACCGAACAACGTGCCCGGATGGCTCAGGGCCGTCGCGATGCCCCACGACTGAACGACGCAGAGCACAATCGTCAGGTAGCGCGTGATTTGCGCGAGCTGCTGGCGGCCCGTTTCGCCTTCCTTCTTCAGTTTTTCAAGGGAGGGAATCACGGACGAGAGGAGCTGAATCACGATCTGGGCCGAGATGTAGGGCCAGATTGAGAGGAAGCCGATTGCACACTGCCCGAGAGCACCGCCCGTGAAGACGTTGAACCAGTCGAGCAAACCGCCGCCGGCCGAACTCTCACGCGCCGTTTCGATCACCTGCTGCAACGCACGCCAGTCCACGCCCGGCGTCGGAATCTGCGACACGAGACGGCACACGAACACCAGCCCGAGCGTAATCAAAATTTTCTTCCGCAACTCCGGGATTCGGAATGCGTTTGAAAAACCTTTCATCATCGACATAGTCTTACTTGCTCCTGTTTGGAAATGTTGGGGAATTATACCATATTTCAGGCGTCCCTTTCAAGGTCACGCCGCATGGCTTTCTTCTTGAGCGAATCCCGTTTGTCGTGCAAGGCCTTGCCCCGGCAGACGCCCAAATCAACCTTCACCCGTCCGTGCTTGAGGAAAAGTTTCAGCGGCACGAGCGTCAGCCCCTTTGCCTCGGTCTTCATCCGCAGTTCGCGCACTTCCTTCGCGTGGACGAGCAACTTGCGGTTGCGCTTCGGATTGTGGTTGAAGCGGTTGCCGAACTCGTACGCGGCAATATCCGCCCCGACAAGCCACAGTTCGTTCCCCAGAACCGCCCCGTAGGAACCCGACAGCGAAACGCCGCCGCGGCGCACGGACTTCACCTCCGTGCCGGTTAACTGAATACCGCACTCGATCGTTTCGAGCACGGCATAGTCGTGACGGGCCTTTCGGTTTTCCGCCAGCAGGGGACTGAACTTTCGCTCGGCCACGGTCAGTCGGCGTACAGCGAATTGACGCTCCCGTGCTTATTCCACTTCGTCTTCGCATCCTCGGCGCGGGCGATGGCGTCGAAATCAATTTCGGCAATCAACTTGCCCTCGGCAACCTCGCGAAGCGCAACATCACACTTATCCTCGTCGAGAGACTGTGGACGAATCAGCGGTTTCGCGCCGTTGATCAGTTCACGCTCGCGCTTGGAAATCAAGTTCACCAGGACGGGGGTCGAGGGAACCTTCTCATGAGCCTTCTTCAGAAGTTCGCTATTCATTCAGTATCTCCTAGTTTGGAAATGGGTATTGTACTGCAGTTGCGCCGAAACCTGTTGGCGGAGGGGGGGGGATTCGAACCCCCGGTACGGGTTTACCCCGTACGACGATTTAGCAAACCGTTGCCTTCAGCCACTCGGCCACCCCTCCAAATCGTGGCGCGTATTGTATCATATCTGACGCTCGCTCGTCAATGCGGCATCCCGAAGTTTGCGCATTTTTCGGCAGATTGTCGGGTTTTGGCCAAAAAACGGCGGCGCGACGGCTTTCAGACTGGATTAGCAGGATTGACAGGATTGGGCGGCGGCAGCCTGGCCCGGCCACGCGGCGCGTGACCGCGACCCAATCTCTGCGCTCTTCGCAGCTCTGCGCGAGTTCCGCCGTCCGTATCGGCGCGGCGAACCCTCCCTGTCCGACCGCCGAGCCCATA
>CAVAHB010000067.1:0-30570 GCA_963588415.1 Faecalibacterium sp. CAG:74 | reverse complement strand
CTTCATAATCGAGAGGTGGCGCGCCTTCACCGCCGACTTCAGCCACAGCATCGGCTGGATTGCAAAGAGCAGAACACCCATCAGGCAGAGAGGCATCCGCCCCGCTGTGAAAAGCGAATCGGGTAGCATCACGCCCATGAAGAGAATCAGCAGACACCAGAGCGTTCCCAGCACGACCGGCGAAAGCAGACCGAGGGCCACGAACTCGCGCCCGTTCAGAAGCCCTTCAAAACCCGCCGAAATCAACATCCGGTTTGACTGCTCAATCCGCTGCTCAAACAGGGGACGCGAGACCAGTCGGTCAAGATTGCCGACAAACGGCAGCAGCAACTTGAAGACGAGCGGAATCGACCGCGCCTGACGGCGGCCATCCGCCAGCGTGACATACGTCATCTCGCTCGCGACGGAAGCCGCATACCAGGCGAGGCAGGCGATGGCCACCGACCACGCACCCATTAACGACAAGGAAAGCAGACTCATGACGCCCGTATTATATCAAATTTCGCGTCACCTGACGAAGCCAGCCGTCGGGATTGTGAAGGTGCGCCCGCACATGTGACAGGTAATGTCGATTGCGGCGGGCAAGCCCTTCCGCTCGTCTTCGCCAAGGGCATCCAGCATTGCCGCCGCCCGTTCACGCGAACAGGTGCAGGCGAAGGATAGCGGCTCCGTCTTCTTCAGTTCGGCGCGATCGAGGCCGAGATTCTTCATGATCGTGCGCGATGACGTCGCCAGGCTTTTCAGTTCGGGCAGCCGGTCAATTGGCATCTTCACGGGCGAATCGGGCAAGATCTCGATCATCAGCCCCCGCGCCTCCAGTATCTCAACCTCGTCCGAAACCGCCGCCTCAAGGCGAATGCGGGCCTTCCGCTGGAGCGAATCGGCGAGATAGCCGTCCAGGGTCGTCGCAATGCCCTGCGAAAGAATCCGCCCCGGAACCGACCGCGTGATTTGAATCTGCCGCTCGCCGATTACCTTCCTCTCATCCGGCGCACCCATCCCGTCGAAGTCGTCGAGAATCTTCTTCTCCGTGTAGCCGCGCAAGTTTCCCGCTGCCGAACATTCGACATTGAACCCGCCGAGCGGGCCCTTGCATTTCATCTGAATGGAAAGGACTTCTCCCTTCTCACTCATTTCGCTTCCGAGAAGCGCGGCGGAGGCGAGTGCCTTCGCGAGAAAATAGGCGCTCGTCGGGCCGCAGAGGTGACCCCGCGCCAAGTCCTGCGCGGCGGTCGTGACATCCACAATCGTCACCGCGACCCCGTTCGCCGCATCATACCAAGTTTCGCGCACGTCCTTCATGAACCGAGTCCCCTTTTCCTAAAATGTCCGCTGGATACCGACGGCGAACCCATACGCCATACCCGCCTCCGTCTCCACGCCGAGCGTCGCATCCGCGTCGAACCGGAGCGACCAGTGGTCGTCAATGTGGTAGAATGCACCGATTCCGCCCAACGGGCCGGCCTGACCGTGGTCGAGCAACCCGCGAACGCCGAAGGTGAAGAACGGGTCGAACCGTTCGTAGCCCCACCAGTGCCAAAGCCCTCGGACGGCGAGACCCGCACGGTCCTCAAGCCACGCGGCTTCGCCTTCAACCGCCAGCATTTCCGTCAGGTAGTAGCCGACACGCGCCGCCGCGCCAGCCCGCCGCGACATCTTCTGCCCGCCCTGCGGCAGGACAATCTGCGCCGCCGCGCCCACGGCGAACCGGTCATACTCGTAGGCCTCATCCCCAAAACCGTCGCCCGCCGACGCACGCACGGAAAGCGGCCCAAGGCAAGCACCCAGCACGAGGAGAATCGACACGAATACCGTCGGAATCTTCAGCAGTCTTCTCATGGCTGCCGAAAGCGCCATTACGCCGAAAATCTCCGTCTCGTAATGCCCGGCGCACACCATCCGCATACCGGCGTTCTCCGCCGCGATTTGCTCGCCCCAGTCCGCCTCTCCCGTCAGGAAGACGTCGCACCCGAGCCGCTTCGCCTCCGCCGCGAACGCCCCCGCGCCACCCGAACAGATGCCGATCCTGCGTCCGTCCCCGGCGATTCCCGTCACGCCAATCGTGTAGCCGTGATAGTCGAACGCGGGTTCGACCTTCTTCAGCCCCAAGTGCCGCGCCAGTTCCCAGTTGTTGCCGTATTTCCGGTTGGCGTCGAGCGGCAGGTGCACCGCGTAAAGCGCCACGTTCGCATCCATCGCCGCCTTGACCGCGTTGTATTCGCCCCCAGTCAGGCGGCGGATTCCGCCGCCCCACGAAATGCCGTGGTGCACGACGAGGAGTTCAGCCCCCTCGTGCGCGGCGGATTCCACGCTCGCAAGGCTTCCGTCCACGGCGAACGCGACCTTCGTCACCTCGTCGCCCGTGCGTTCGATCTGAACGCCGTTGTTCGAGACATCGGCGGCGAACGCCTTCACGTCAAGAACACGGTCAAGCCAATCAACGATGCGCTTCAACTTCATATCCGTTCCCTCTTCTCATTCACATTGCGCGAGCGTTCGCTCGGCGAGGTCGCACACGCGGTCGATTTCGTCCGAAGCCGTCAGTTGGTGGAGAAAGCGGCGGCGATAAGCGAGATGGCCGCGCACGGCGCAAATCCGCCGCGCCGTCGCGAAGTGCAGCCCCGAAACCATCCACCCGACCTGAATCAGGACGAAATCCGAAAGCGACCGAATCGACTGGTAGTCAACCGGACGCCCCGCCTCGATTGCCCGGATGACGGCGGGGTTCGGCGGCTCCGCAATCGAGAGATTCCAGAACGCCCGCGAATCGTTCCGCCAGTCCGTATGGTCAATCTGGTCTTCGAGCACGCGGAAGATGTCGAGTTTGTCGGCATCGCGGACGACGTGCGCCGTCGAAAAGGTCAGGTCGTCCAGCCCCGCCGGCAGGTCGCGGCGGTTGTGGTAGAGGACGGCCGCGAGAACGCTCCGTCGCAACTCTTCGTCGCAACCGTCGAGCCAGCCTTTTCCCTCCACGATGTCGTGGGAAAAGACGGCGTGGTCAATCGAATCCGAATCGCGGAAGGTGTTGTACCGCCTGAGCTGCTCGTATCGTCCCGTGTCGTGCAGAAGCGCCGCGAAGAGGGCCGCCTCGCGTTTCCGCACGTCAAACGCCTCCCCGTCGGCAATGGACGCGGCGTTCTTCATGACGAAGTCCGTGTGAATCCGCTTCAACTGCATCATCCTGGGCAGTTCGCCCCTGCCGTCCCGATAGCCGTCGACGTAGCCGTCGTAGAGGCGCACCAGATCTTCAAACTTCATGGATACGGTCGTTTGCCGCCGCGACCTTCCGGCGGAGTTCATCCTTGTGGGCGTGGAACTTCGCACGAAGTTCCGCATCCGCCGTGCCCAGGATCTGAACGGCGAGAAGCGCCGCGTTCGTCGGACCCGCACTTCCACAGGCGACGCAGGCAACCGGCACCCCGTTCGGCATCTGAACCGTCGCATAGAGCGCGTCAAGCCCGTTCAGCGCACCGCCCGCGACGGGAATGCCGATGACGGGCAGAACCGTTCCCGCCGCCAGCACGCCGCCAAGATGTGCCGCGCCGCCCGCCGCCGCGATGACCACCTTCAGGCCCCGCCCTTCCGCCGTCTTCGCGTAGTCGAGCGCAACGTCGGGCGTGCGATGCGCCGAAATGACCCGCGTTTCGTAGGCAACGCCGAACTTCTCCAGCGTTTCGCACGCCTTCTTCACGAGCGGCCAATCCGAGTCGCTTCCCATCACAATGCCAACCAGGGGGTTTTCGTCCATTTCCTTGCCTTTCCTTAAGATTTGAGTTCGTTTAGAATCTTTTCGGCGAGTTCTGCCGGATCTTCCGCAAGCGCGGCGGGAACACCCATGCGCCCCGCACACGCCGCGAACATCTCCGTGCGCACATAGCGCGGTTCAAGAGCCTTCACCGAAATCCCCCGCGGCGAAAGTTCCGCATCAAGGGCGCGGCAAAGCGCCGAAAGAGCCCCCTTCGACGCGCAGTAAAGCGCACCGCCCGGCCATCCTTCCCGTGCCGAGACGCTGGAAATTGCACGGACTTTTGTCCCGCCCTCGGAATTGAGCCGCCGCGCCACCAGTTCGCGCATCAGCCCGAGAAAAAGTCCGCAATTCACCCGCATCGCCTCGGCGAAGTCGTCGTCGGTCGTCCGGGCGAGCGGCTTCACGCGACACTCTCCCGTCGAAAAGACAACCGCGTCAAACGGCCGTACGCCATTCAGAAACGCGCCAAGCCGCCCCCAGTCCGCACGGTTGAGGGCAACAACCTCATCCCCGGCGGAAGCCGCCGCCCTTGCGACCGCACCGCCAATGCCGCCCGTCGTTCCTGTAATGAGAATTCGCATCCCCCATATTATACCATATGTTTAGGCCTTCCTCGCTACGGGAGACCAGACCAGGAAGAGTTGCCCCCCTTTCGGCGCGGCGAACCCTCCCTGTCCGACCGCCGAGCCCATATATGGACAACCCTCGAGTCCATATAAGGAGAATCCCAACGCTCCCTGAGGGGGTTCGCCGCGCTCCCTGAGGGGGTCAGACGGCGGTCTTCCCATACTCCTTATATATAAGACACGGCACGGGCGGATGGGCAAAAAGGTTGAAGTCGGCTAATGGCGGGGGTGCAGGCGGTGGATTTCGGCGAAACGCCCCGCCTCGACGTGGGTGTAGATCTGGGTCGTGCCAATGTCGGCGTGGCCGAGCAGTTCCTGAATGGCGCGGATATCCGCGCCGTGTGCCAGCATATGGGAGGCAAAACTGTGGCGCAGGACGTGCGGTGAGATGCGGGTTCGGTCGATGCCGACCGCCACCGCACGCTGCTTGATGATCTTGAACACCCCCTGCCGCGTGAACGGGCCGCTCCGCCGTGTGACGAAGACGTGGGTTTCGGAAAGGTCGCCATGGGTGAACCGGTCGCGGGCGGACGCGAAGTAGGCGTTGAGGGCGCGACCCGCCGCACCGCCGATGGGCACGATGCGCTCCTTCGATCCCTTGCCGAAGACGCGCAGCAGTTCGCCGTCCGCCACGATGTCCTCCATTTTCAGGTCGCAGAGTTCAGAAACGCGCAGGCCGCAACCGTAAAGCACCTCAAGCATGGCGCGGTCGCGCAGTTCACGCGGCGTTTTGCCCGAAATCCTATCGATGAGCGCGGCGACTTCCGCCTCGCTCAAGACCTTCGGCAGGGCCTGTTCGCGGCGCGGCGGATCCATCAGTTCCGCCGGATTGTGGCGGATGCGTTTGCGCTCCTTCAGGTAGTGAAGCCACGTACGAATGGCGATGGCACGGCGTGCGCGCGTCGAACCCTTCCGCCCCTCGTCGCGCTCCTCACCGAGAAAATCGGCGATGTCGTCACGAGTCACGTCCTCCGACTCGGCGCGTCCCCTCTTCCTGAGGAAGGCGGCGAAGAAACGCAAATCGCTCGCGTAGGCCTCGCAGGTGTTCCGCGCCATGCCGCGCTCAAGTTCGAGCGCGGTGATGTAGTCATCAATGTCGTCCGCCAGCATCGGACTCAGAGACGCTGGATGAAGTCGTCGATGAACGACTGCATCAGGGGCTTTTCCGCCTCGCCGGCGGCAATCACCTCCGTATGGTCAAGCGGCTGGGACGAAATGCCAGCCGCAAGGTTCGTGACAAGCGAAAGCCCCGCCACCTTCAGTCCGCACGACCGAGCGAAAACCGCCTCCGGCACGGTGGACATCCCAATGACGTCCGCGCCAAGCGTCCTGTAGGCGCGAATTTCCGCCGGGGTCTCATAGGTCGGGCCTGCCGAAAAGCCGTAGACGCCATCCATCGCCCGCAGACCAAGCCGCGTAGCACCCGCCCGCAGGGTTTCAGCGAGCCGCCGCGTGTACACTTCCGACATATCGGGGAAACGTTCACCCCAGTCGGGATTGTGTGTGCCGAGCAGCGGGTTCAGTCCAAGGAAGTTCACGTGGTCGCGGATGATTACGAAGTCGCCGGGCCGCAGTTTCGCGTTGATGCCCCCCGCCGCATTCGTCAGCAGCAGGTTCGCACAGCCCATGCGCCGCAGCATCTCGACCGGCAGCACGACCGGCTCCCAGCCCACGCCCTCGTAGTAGTGACGCCGTCCACACCAGGCCGCAACGAGTTTCGCGCCGCGCCGATAGAGCACGAACTCCCCCGCGTGGCCCTTCACCGTCGAGGCCCCGAGGCCGGGAATATCCGAATACGGAATGCGTGCGACGACCTCGTCCATCTCAAGGGCCTTGCCCCAGCCGCTGCCGAGCATAATGCCGAGATCCGGCGGACGGCTGAAGCAGGCATCGGGGAAATAGCCCGCCGCGTCATCGAAGAACTTCCTGTTCATTTGCACACCTCCTTCGCCACCTTTGGCCAGCACCTGAATGAAAGACCGTCGTAGGGACAGTTCCGCGAACGGCTCGCGAATGCGTCCACAACCACCCGGCGAGGCTCGCCGACCGTGACCACCGTTGGCGGCAGCGCACGGAGCGCGGCGGAATGGCGGGCGGGGAAAAGGCCGGCTGGCAGTTCGTGCCACGCCCGCGCCCACGCCCCGACCGGCATCCCCTCCCCCTCGACCATCACCGCATAGGTAATCGGAATCGCCGTCTCAAGCCCGATGATGCCGTTCGCACTTGCCGCGAAACCGAGCGACTTCCGCGCCGCCGGGTGGGGCGCGTGGTCGGTCGCAAACATGAGAACGCCATCCTTCACCGCCTTGCGGAGTTCGGCGCGGTCTTCGCGGTTGCCGAGCGGCGGCGCCATCTTGTAGTTCGCGTCGTCCGCCGTCAGGTCGTCGCAGGAAAGGAGCAGGTGGTGGG
The DNA here is from genome assembly GCA_963588415.1 of Faecalibacterium sp. CAG:74. Lineage (GTDB taxonomy): Bacteria > Verrucomicrobiota > Kiritimatiellia > RFP12 > UBA1067 > UBA1067. The sequence continues at coordinate 23,787 of CAVAHB010000067.1, read as the reverse complement.
GCGTCGCCTCGGCGGTCACGGGCAGACCCTCCTTCTGCGCCTCACGCACGAGGGCCACGCCTTCCGCCGTGGAGATGTGCTGGACGTGGAGGCGGCATCCCGTCACGCGGCAGAGCGCGAGGTCGCGGCGAATCGCCGTCGTTTCGGCCGAAACGGGAATAATCGGAAGCCCCAAGTGCCGCGCAAGCGCACAGTCGCGGATAACGCCACCCGCCTGAACCGCCGGATCCATCGCGTGCTGGCAGACGCACATCCCCAGCGCGGCACTTCGCCGCATCGCCGACTCCATCACGCGGTCGTCGGCAACATAACTGCCGTCGTCCGTGAAAAACGCCGCCCCCGCCTCGGCAAGCCGTTCGAGATCCGCCACCCTTTCGCCGCGCCGCCCCACCGTGATGCAGGCGGAGGGAAATATCCGAACCGGAAGCGACGCATCCTCAATCTGCTCACGAAGCCAGGCGACGCTGTCGCCCGCCGGTTCCGTGTTCGGCATCGTCACGACGGCGGCGAAACCGCCGCGATAGGCCGCCGCGCATCCGCTCTCTCGCGTTTCCGCCGCCGGAACGCCGGGGTCGCGGAAATGGACATGCACGTCCACGAAACCGGGGAATGCGAGTTCGTTCGTCATGACGGGAGAAGTCGGTCGCCCACGTCGAGCGGCCGCCCACGCAGGAAGTCCCCGCCATTCATCAGGGAGCCGCCCTCGGGCTTGAGTTGGGTGAGAAGAAGGGCCGTATCGCCGCACTTCACGATCGGGCCGGGAACGACGCTCGGATCTCCCTTCACGCGGTTCGGGATGATTTTTACGACCGTCCCCGGCGCGGCGGACTTCCACGCCTCCTCCATGCGGGCCGGCAACCGAGCCTGGACGATGACGACGCGGCCGCTGTTGCCCTTCTTGCGAAACCGTTCGGGAAGAAAGGTGTAGCACCCCGGCCAGGGCGAATAGGCCCGCACGTTCCGCTCGATGGTCAGCACGGGGTTCGTCCAGTCGATGAGCCCGTCCGTCTTCTTCAGTTTGTGGGCGAACGTCGCCTCGTCGGGCGACTGGGGGATTTCTGGCGGCAACTTGCCCTCGGACATCAGTCGCAATGCCTTCGCCAGCGTCACGCCGCCCGTGACGGCAAGCCCGTCCATCAGGCTACCGCCCGTCGCGTCGGAGTAGATCGGCTCGTAGCTCTGCATCAGGATCGGCCCGTCGTCCATGCCGATGCCCATGCGAATCACGCTCACACCCGTCATCCGGTCGCCGGCGGCCAGCGCGGCGACGACGGGCGAGGCCCCGCGATACTTCGGCAGAAGCGAGAAATGGCAGTTGATGCACCCGTACGGCGGCAGGTCGAGGAGCGGCTTCTTGAGGAACTGGCCGAACGCCACGACCGCCACGACATCGGGCTTCCATGCCCGCAACTGCGCCATGGCCGCGTCGGAATTGACGCTTTCGGGCGTGATGATTTCGGTCAGGCCGTGTTCGACGGCAAACGCCTTGCACGGGCAGGGCGTAATCACCTTGCCGCGCCCGACCGGCCGGTCGGGTTGCGTCACAACGCCGACGACCTGCAGTTCCGGTTCGCGAAGAATCGCCCGGAGGCACGTCGCACTCGCCGCGCTCGAACCCATGAATACAACTCTCATCGGCGCATATTATACCAAAATAGCCCGCGACAAGCCGTTGATGCATCATTCCCCGTCAATGACCTTGCGGCGCATCGACTTGATTTCGGAATGCGCCCGCTTGTCGGCCAGCATCTTCTGCTTCTGCCGACGGGAACGGCGGCGCTTCTGCCGCCGAATCTTCTCCCGCGCCTGCCGAGCCGAGGATTTGCGCTTTCGCTCTCGTTCAAGAATCAGTTCCGCAAGCATTCGCCGCGCCAGCCAGCGGTTCGTCTCGCGACTGCGGGTTTCGCCGCACCGCACCATCAGTCCGCTCGGCTCGTGCGAAAGGCGCACGACGTTCGAGGTCTTGTTGGTCTTCTGCCCGCCCGGGCCGCCGCCAAGGATGAAACTTTCCTCGAGATCCTCCTCGTAGACATCCGCCTCGGCCATCAGCGCGGAAATCTTCGCAATCGTCTCGGGCGAAATCATTTACGACGCTTCTGCTGACGAGCGCGATGCGCGAGGACAAGTCGCTTCACGCACCAGTAGGTGATGGGGGTCAGGATGAGGGCGAGGATAAAACCGCCCAGGAAGAAACTGAATATCACGGGACCCGACAGGGCCTTCACCGCCTCCCACGTCCATTCGGTCGGCAGAGAATAGCCCTTGCTCCCGAAAATCAGACGGTAGGTGACCCACGTCTGGGCGGGATAGATGAACCAGATGGTGACGGGATTCGTCAGCAGCGTCCCGACCGTCGCCCCAATCTTACTCACCTTCAACAGGAAGGAGAGGGGAATGGACACCATCAGCTGGCAACCAAATGGAACGGCACAACCGACGAACATTCCAAGCGCCCATCCACCGGCAACGTATTCAGGCGTGGCCTTCTCGGTCACGATCTGCTGCCGAAGCCAGTGGAAATAGTCGCGCAACTTCTTCATACGGGATGGACGAAGAGACCGCTCCTCAGTTTCGGCTCGAACCACGTCGACTTCGGGGGCATAATTGCACCGGCGTCGGCAATCGCCATCATCTCCTCCACGCTCACGGGCTCCATCGCAAATGCGATTTCCGCCGCACCGGAATCGACCCGCTCCTTCAGGGCGGAATCGCCGCGGATGCCGCCCATGAAGGAAATGCGAGAATCGATACGCGGATCGGCAATGCCGAGAATCGGTGCAAGCAGGTTATCCTGCAGATACGAGACGTCGAGCGACGACACCGCGTCGCCATTCGCGGGCAAATCCCACGAAAGATCCGTCCAGTTGCCGCGAAAATACATACGGCAGTTACGTCGGCCTTTCTGCCCAATCGCGAACTTCTGCGAGACGGCTGAAAGGAATTCGTAGGGCGAAAGCCCGCGCACGTCACGCACAAGACGGTTGTAGGGAAGAATCTTCAACTGGCTCGCCGGGAAAATCACGCCCATGAACCAACGGCTCTCGCCCGCAAAGTCATGGGTCTTCGCATACCGCGCCGCCGCCGCCGAGCGGTGGTGACCATCGGCAATGTAGGCAACGGGGATACGGGCGAAGAGTTCCTGCAACTCATCCGCCAGACAGTTCGTCCCCAAAGCGATTTCCCATACCGTATGCCCGATTCCGTCCGACGCCACGAAGTCGTAAATCGGCTCATTCCGACAGGCGGCACTGACGATTTCGTCAATCGCCCTGTCGTCACGATAAGTCAGGAAGACCGGGCCCGTATGTGCACCGAGAACCTCAATGTGCCGCGTACGGTCATCCTCCTTGTCGGCGCGAGTCTTCTCGTGCTGCTTGAGAACGCCCGAAAGATAGTCCTTCGTGTCGAAGGTCGCGACAATTCCCGTCTGCGAATGCGCCCCCCCCATCGTCTGCCGATAGGCGTAGAACTTCGGAATCTCATCGCGCACAAGCGTCCCCTCGGCAATCAGTGCGTCAAGCGCCTTTCGGGCCTGCGCATACGCCTCGGGAGAACTGCCGTCCACACCCTCCGCAAGATCTATTTCGGGACGCGAAACGTGAAGGAAACTCTTCGGGTTTCCGACGGCAAGGGCTTTCGCCTCCGCCGTGGAAACCACGTCATAGGGAACGGATGCGACCAATGCCGCATCCTTCGCATTTGGCCGAACGGCTGCAAACGGGCGAATGTTCATCGGAAATCAGAATCCGATGTTAAGCCCGAAGAAGACGGGAAGTTCCGCATCGCGGATGACATTGACAAGCCCGAGCTGGAAGCCGTAAAGCGTTTCGGCGCGATTGATGAGACCGACCTGAAAGCCGTCGCCCTCGCCCGCCAGATTCACAAGACCGACCTGTGCCCCACGGAAACTGAACGCCTCGTTCCAAAGGCCAGCCTGAACGCAGAAGAGGTCGCCGCGTCCGATCGAGTTGTAGAGACCGACCTGAACACCGCCGAACGTATCCTTCACGTCGTTGCGGAGAATGCTAACCCCAAGACCCTCAAAATCCTTGCAGCGTCCCCACAGTCCAAGGTCGATACCCGTCACGTTCTCCTGTTTCGTTGAATAGGGGATTGAAAGGCGAATGCCAATCAAATCCGGCGTTTCAGGCCATTCGCACACGGCAAAGCACGCCGGCCAGAGTGCGTATTCCCCCGTCTTTGAGGATTCCGCCGCAGCATTCTTCTCGGACATTTCATCCGCCCGAACCTGAACCTGCGCAACAAGCGAAGCGACAAGCGCGACCAACATCAACTTCTTCATTTTTCTAACTCCTATTTTGGGTTTGTGTAAAGTATATGCTATTTCGGCTGATTTTGCAAGTGTCAACCGACGGTGACCTTGCGAATCACAATGGCCTCTTCTGGAACGTTCTGGTGAGGGCCTGCGAAGCCCGTCTTCACCTTCGCGATCGAATCGACGACATCCATGCCGTCCGTCACTTCGCCGAAGACCGCGTAGCCGTAGCCATGCGGAGTCGGTGCGCTGAAGTCGAGGAAGTCGTTGTCGACGAGGTTGATGAAGAATTGGCTCGTCGCAGAGTCGGGTATCATCGTGCGGGCCATCGCAATCGTTCCGCGCCGATTCTTGAGACCGTTCTTCGCCTCGTTCCGTATCGCCTCGCGTGTCGGCTTTTGGTTCAAGTCCCGCGTAAAGCCACCGCCCTGAATCATGAAGCCGTCGATTACGCGGTGGAAAATCGTGCCATCGTAAAATCCGTCGTTCGCATACTTGACGAAGTTCGCGACCGTCTCGGGGGCTTTCGCTTCATCCAGTTCAAGCGTGATTGTACCCACGCTCGTTTCCATCGTCACTTTCGTTTTGGCCATTTTGCCATCTCCTTTCAGAAATCAGTTTCAGGAATCAGTCGAGTTCCTCAAACGCCCTGCACACGCGCAGGAGTTTCGATTCCTCGAAACCCCCGCAGATGAACTGCACGCCGACGGGCAGTTTCGTATCGGCCGTAAAGCCGGCCGGCACGGACGCCGCGCACACTCCGGCAAGGGCCGAGGGAATCGTGTAGAGGTCGTTCAGGTACATCGTCAGCGGATCCTGCAATTCGCCGAACTTGAACGCCGGAGTCGGCGCACACGGCGTCAGGAGCGCATCCACCGTCCCGAACGCCGCGTCAAAGTCGCGCTTGATGAGCGTGCGAACCTTCTGTGCGCGACCGTAGTAGGCATCGTAGTAGCCGCTCGAAAGCACGTAGGTTCCCATGATGATGCGCCGCTTCACCTCCGGGCCGAAGCCTTCGGCGCGGCTTTTCATATAGAGCGACAGGACGTCCGTCGCCTTCTCGGAACGATGCCCGTACCGAACGCCGTCGAACCGCGCCAGATTCGCGCTTGCCTCGGCGGGGGCGATGATGTAGTAGACGGCCATCGCGTATTCGGCGTGGGGAAGCGAGACCTCGACGAGTTCCGCCCCCGCCGCCGCACACTTCGCAATCGCCGCATCCGTGATGCGCTTCACTTCGGAATCCATTCCCGCGATGCCGAGGTATTCCTTCACAAGGCCAATCTTCACGCCCTTCAGGCTCGCCCCCTCCAGCGCGGCAGGATAGTCAGGCACGGATTCCTTCGGGGTCGTGCCGTCCATCTCGTCATGGCCGGCGAGGGCCTTCAGGAGAATCGCCGCATCCTCGACCGACTTCGTCATCGGCCCGACCTGGTCAAGCGAACTTGCGAACGCCGTCACGCCAAAGCGGCTCACGCGCCCGTAGCTCGGCTTCACGCCCACGCAGTTGCAGAAACTCGCCGGCTGGCGAATCGAGCCGCCCGTATCCGTTCCGAGCGCGGCAATGCACAGGTTCGCTCCGACCGCCGCCGCGCTGCCGCCCGACGAACCGCCCGGCACACGCGAAAGATCATAGGGGTTGCGCGTCACGCCAAGCGCGGAGTTCTCGGTCGAAGACCCCATCGCGAACTCGTCCATGTTCACGCGCCCGGCGGGGATGAATCCGTTCGCCTTCAGGTTCTTCACGACCGTCGCATCGTAGGGCGAGCGGTAGGCTTTCAAAATCTTCGACCCGCACGTGCAGGGCTGTCCCTTCACGTTGATGAGATCCTTGATGGCTATCGGCACGGACTTCGGGTTGGCTTTCGCGAGGTCAAGGGCCTGCTCTTCATCAAACGTCAGATACGCCCCGATTTCGCCGTCCTTCGCATGGACTCGGTCGATGATCGACTGCACGAGATCGACGCTCGTGAAGTCGCCCTTCGCGAGCCCCTCCCGCGCCGCCCTGATTCCGAGTTCGTAAAGTTCGCTCATGATTCGGCCCCCTCCACGATCTTCGGCAGGAGAAACTCGTCGCCCACCTTCGCCGGCGCATTCGCAAGCGCAACCTCGCGGTCGAGCGAGGGCTTCACGACGTCCTCGCGGAACGCATTCACCAGCGGACGACCGTGCATCATCGGTTCGACGCCTTCCACGTCCACTGCGGAAATCTTCTCGACGTATTTGACGATCGTCTCAAGCTGCGACTGAAACGTCGCCTTCTCATCGTCCGTCAGTTCCAGCCGCGCCAAGTTCGCCACGTAGGCGACGTCTATCCTGTTGCCCGCCATCTCATCTGCTCCACGCCGGGGTGATCCAGTTTCCGTTCGCGACAAACATCTGCCGCGGTTCATCGCCGCCCTCGAGCGTATCGACGATGAAAAGCGCCTTGTCGCGCCCCGCCACGAGATGACGGTTGTCACGCGACCACGACGGATGCTCCCACGTGCCGGGCTTCGTCACGAGCCGAGCCGCGCCCTCGCCCTCGGCGGGATCGAGAACGGCGACCTGCGCCCCGCCGCCGCGCTTCGTGATGTAGGTGATGCGCCCATCGCGTCCCCAGTCGGGATCGACGTTCTGCGAACCCTTCGAGGTCAGCCGCCGCTTCGCCTTCGTTGCCACGTCGATGACGTAAAGCTGCGGATGCCGCGTCTCGTCGGAAACGTAGACGATCTTCTTCCCGTCGGGACTCCACGAGGGCTGGCCCTCGCTCGCGTTCGGCGTGTTCGTGAGGCGCGTGTAGCGCTCGCCGTCAATCACGTAGAGTTCGGGATTCCCCTGGAAGGAAAGGATAATCGCCACGCGGTTGCCGTCCGGCGAAACCGCCGCGCCCGTCGTCAGCCCCTTGAAACTCCAGCGGAGTTTGCGCTTCTCGCTCGCGAGGTTGTATTCGTAAATCTGCGGGCCCGACTTGAGGAAGGTGTAGAAGAGCGTGTTGCGATCCTTCCAACGCGGGCCGACGAGCCCGCGCGCGTCGGACGTCAGCTGGCGAATGTCGTAGCCGTCGGGATAGGCGATGCAGAGTTCCGCATTGTCCTTGCCCTTGCGGTTGACGAACGCCACCGGATCGCAGGCGAAGCCCTTCTGCTGGGCGAACGCCTCGCACATCGCGTCCGACAGTCTGCGGGCGGCCATGCGACCCGACTTCTCGTCCGAAACCGCCGCCGTCGAAGTGACGACCTTGCCGCGTCCCTCGGCCTTCACGGCCGCGCCCGGCGCACCCGAGACCGTAATCGAGCCGGAATCCTGCACGACGAACACCCCCGACCGTTCGAGATTCCGCCGCAGGCACTTCGCGTAGTTCGCGTCGTTCACCCGAATGGCGACGGTGAACTTCTCCGCCCCCGCGCCGGTCACGTCAATCACCGTCTCGGCGGATGCCGCGCCCGCCAGGGCCAGCGCCAGACACGCAATCGTATTCTTCATGTATTCTTTCATTCCGTTTGTCGTTCCTCAAGTCGTATAGTCCGCGTTGATGTGCACGTAGTCGAGCGAGAAGTCGCAGGTGTAGACCGAACTCTCGCCCGCGCCGAGGTGCAGGTCGACGACCACTTCGAAGGCGTCTTTCTTCATCACCTTGGCGAGTTTCTCAAGTTGCGCCGCGTCCGCGATCTTGCCGCGCCGGTAGGCCCAGACCCCGTCGTAGAAGACCTCCGCCTTCGTATCGACGACGTCCGCGCCCGAATAGCCGACCGCCGCGAGCACGCGCCCCCAGTTCGGGTCGCGCCCGAACCAGCTCGTCTTCGCCAGCGGCGACTTCGCCACCGCCCGCGCCGCCCGCGCCGCGTCCTTCTCAGTTCTCGCGCCGCGAACCGTCACCGTGACGAACTTCGTCGCGCCCTCGCCGTCCGTCGCCATCTGCTTCGCAAGCGAAATGCAGACCGCCTCCAGTGCCGTGCGGAACGCCTTGAAGTCTTCGCCGCCGCGCACGATTGCCGCGTTCCCGGCCTTCCCCGACGCAAGCAGGAAAACGGAATCGTTCGTCGATTCGTCGCCGTCCACCACCAGCCGGTTGAAACTCTTCGCGATTGCGAGGGAGAGAGCCCTCTTCAGCATCGCCGGGCTGATTGCGGCGTCCGTCGTGATGAAACCGAGCATCGTCGCCATATTCGGCTCGATCATGCCCGAACCCTTGCTCATGCCGCCGACGGTCACCTTCCGGCCGCCGATTGTCACGGTCGCGCACGCCTGCTTCGGCTTCGTATCCGTCGTCATCACGGCCTTTTCCGCCGCGAGCCCGTGCTCGGCCGTCCGCCCGAGCCGGGCGACCGCCGCCCGCATGCCGCCGAGAAGCCTTTCCATGGGAAGCCGCCGCCCGATGACGCCCGTCGAGGCGACGAGCACGAGATTCGGGTCGATGCCGAGTTCGCCCGCCGTGACGAGCGCGGCGAGTTTCGCATCCTTCAGTCCGTCCTCTCCCGTGCAGGCGTTCGCGCATCCCGAATTGGCGAGAATCGCCTGAACGCGCCCGCCCTTCACGACTTCGCGGTCGTAGAGCACGGGCGCGGCGGCAACCCTGTTCGTCGTGAAGACCGCCGCCGCCGCACACGGCTCGTCCGCCACGATGAGCGCGACGTCGTTGCGCCCCTCGTACTTGATGGCGGCCCCCACGCCGGCGGCGCGAAAGCCCTTCGCGGAGCAGACCCCGCCCCTAACGATCCTGCAGTTTGACATATTCCCTCGGATGGAAAATCGGCTTGTAGGCGGGGCGGATGATCGGCCCCTCGTTGATGAGTTCCTCCATACGGTGCGAGCACCAGCTCACGCACCGCGCCACGGCGAAAAGCGGCGTGTAGAGGTCACGCGGAATGCCCAGCATGTCGTAGACGAAACCCGAATAGAGGTCGACGTTCGCGCACACGTCCTCCGCCTTCGGATGCCGCGCCTTGATGATGGCGGGCCCGTAGTCCTCGACCATCTCGAAGAGAGCCATTTCGTCCTGCCGCCCTTTCGCGGCGGCGAGTTCGCGCGCCTTCTTCTTCAGCATCTGCGCGCGTGGGTCGGAAATCGTGTAGACGGCGTGGCCGAGCCCGTAGATGAGCCCCGTTCCGTCGCCGGCCTTCCCGTCGACGATCCTCTCGAGGTAGGCCTTCACGCTCGCCGGCTTCGTCCAGTCCTTCACCTTCTCCTTGATTTCGCTCATCTGCCGCATCACGCGCAGGTTCGCGCCGCCGTGCCGCGAACCCTTCAGCGCGAGGACCGAGGCCGCGAGCGACGAGTAGATGTCGGTGAACGAACTCGTCACCACGTGGGTCACGAAGGACGAGTTGTTCCCGCCGCCGTGCTCCGCGTGGAGGATGAGCGCGAGGTCGAGCGTCGCCGCCTCGAGTTTCGTGAACTTGCCGTCCTCGCGGATGAGAAGCAGAATGTTCTCCGCCGTCGATTTCTTCGGGTCGGGGTTGCGGATCAGAAGCGAACCGCCGTCGTGATAGTGCCGCTTTGCCTGATACGCATACGCGGCAATCGTCGGGAACGAACCGATCATCTCGATGGACTGCGCCAGGCACTTCTCGATCGAAAGGTCGTCCGGCGTATCCCCCTCGTCGAAGGCGTAGGAGAAGAGTACCGCACGCGCAATCGCGTTCATGATGTCACGCGGCGGATTGCGCATGATTGCGTTTTCCTTGAAGCCGTCGGAAAGGCGGCGGTACTGGCCGAGTTTGTTCTTCCAGTCAATCAGCTGCCGTGCCGTCGGCAATTCGCCGAACATCAGCAGATACGCCGTCTCCTCGTAGCCGAAGCGGTGTTCGCGGCGATCCGCCGACACGATGTCCTTCACATTGATGCCGCGATAGTAGAGTTCCCCGGGAATCGGCTGGCGCTCGCCCTCGCTGATCACATACCCGTGCACGTTGCCAATCGTCGTCAACCCGACCAGAACGCCCGACCCGTCCGCATTGCGCAAACCGCGCTTCACGCCATACTTGACGTAAAGCGCCGGGTCAATTCGATCGGCCTTGCGGATCATGTCCGCCTGCTGTTTAAGCCATTCCTTTTCTATCATCGGCTGCTGCGCCTCTTACATGTACATACCAACACTTGAAACCCGCAAATTATACCGAATCTGGCCGAATCCCGCAAGTGCCTCAATTATCCGAGGCAAATCGCCTCATTTGAGCATCAGCGCGGAGAGGAGTTTCGCGAAGCGCGCACCGTCCGCGACGGGCGAACCTTCGGCGATGAGCGCCGTGTCGTAGAGGAGCGTCACCGCGTCGGCGAATTCCGCGCCCGAAAGCCCGCGGACCTTCGCCACGAGCGGATGGCTCGCGTTCACCTCGAGGATGCGCTTCTCGTCCGGCACGTTCTCCTTCATCGCCCGCATCATGCGCACCATCGATGGCGGGAGGGCGTTCTCCCGTGCCACGAGGCAGCACGGCGAATCGGTGAGGCGCGTCGAAATCCGCACGTCCGAAACCTTCTCCCCAAGTTCCTTCTTGACGGATTCAAGGAACGGCTTCAGGTCCGCCGCAGCCTTTTCGGTCGCCTCCTTCTCCGCCTTCTGCTCCTCTTCGCTACCGAAGGTGACGTCCCCCTTGGCGACATCGACGAACTTCTTGCCGTCGAACTCGCGGAGGGATTCCGTCAGGAACTCGTCCACGGGATCGACGAAGAGAAGGACGTCGCATCCGTGCTTGCGAGCCGCTTCGAGTTGCGGGGCCTTGCGCGCATCCTCCTCGCGTTCGGCGACGAGGTAGTAGATGTCCTTCTGGTCGGCGGACATCTCCTTGACGTAGTCCTCGAGGAACATCGTCTTGCCCGCGTCGCTTCGGGCCGTCGGGTACTTGATCAGTTTCTTGATGCGGTCCGCATTGGCGTAGTCGGTGTGCACGCCCTCCTTCAGAACCGTGCCGAACGCGCTCCAGAACTCGTCGTACCGCTTCGGGTCTTTCTTGATGTCCTCCAGGGTGGAGAGAATCTTCGCCGTCACCGCGCTCTTGATTTTCGCGATGACCGCGTCGTCCTGCAGCATTTCACGCGAGACGTTCAGCGGCAGGTCGGAACTGTCCACCACGCCCTTCACGAACCGCAGCCAGTTCGGCAGCAGCATCTCGATGTCGTCGCCGATGAAGACGTTGCGCACGTAGAGCGAAAGGCCGCGCTTCTGCTGGGGCATGAAGAGTTCCATCGTCGCCTTCTTCGGGATGAAGAGCAGGGCCTTGAACTCAACCTGACCCTCACCGGAGAACGGAATCGTCTCGAACGGCTCGTCCCAGTCGTGGGTGAGGTGCTTGTAGAACTCGGCATATTCCTCCGGCTTCACGTCCTTCTTCGCGCGCTTCCAGAGGGCGGTCATCGTGTTGAGCGGCTTCTTCTCGTCCTCCTCGCGGCGTTTCTTGTCCTCGTCCTTCTCGTCGGCCGGGACGTCGATCTGCCTGAAAGTGATGGGATAGGCGATGAAGTCGGAGTATTTCTTCACGAGTTCGCCGATCCGCCACCTGTCGAGATACTCGCCCTGGTCGTCACGCAGGTGAAGCATCACGCTTGTGCCGTATCCGTCGCGCACCGAATCGGCGACCGTATAACTGCCGCCCATGTCGGATTCCCACTGGAACGCCGCGTCCTGCCCGCGCTTCTTCGAAACGACGCGCACCTTGTCCGCAACCATGAACGCCGCGTAGAACCCGACGCCGAACTGGCCAATCAGCTCGGGCAGGTTCTCGCCGCCCTTCTCCTTCAGCGCCTTGCGGAACGCCTTCGTGCCGGAACTCGCAATCGTTCCGAGGTTCTGTTCGAGATCCGCCGCGTCCATTCCCATGCCGTTGTCGGCAATCATGATGGTTTTCGCCGTCTTATCGACCGAAACCTCAATCTTCCACGTCGGGTTGTCCGACACGAGGGACTTGTCGGTCAAGCCCATGAACTTGGCGCGGTCGATTGCGTCGGAGGCGTTGGAGATGAGTTCCCGGAGGAAGATTTCCTTCTTCGAATACAGCGAATTGACGACGAGATCGAGCATTTCCGCGATCTCGGCCTTGAATGCATTAGTCTTCGTTTCCATAGCGGCGGATATTGTACCACCCCCACCCCGTTTGCGCAAGGGGGGGCGGCGGTCTTAGGCTGGATTGACAGGATTGGCGTGTCGTCAAGAGTCTGGCTCGTTCACGCTCCGCACGACCGCCGCAGCCCACGCCTCCGCGAACTCCGCGGCTCTGCGCGAGTTCCGCGGCAGACACCACAGTACAGAGTAGTACACGAGTTCCCCACCAGTTCAAAAAAAGTTGCCTTCCTTTCGGCGCGGCGAACCCTTCCTGTCCGACCGCCGTACCACCCTATGGGGAAATCGAAATCACTAGATGGAGAATGCGTACTCAATATATGGAGAAAGTCAAATCAATAGATGGAGAACGCCGTGCCCATATATGGAGTACGCCGTGGCCATCTATTAAGTACGCCGTGGCCATCTATTGAGTACGCCAACGCTCCCTGAGGGGTTTCGCCGCGCTCCCTGAGGGGGCCAAACGGCGGTCTTCCCGTACTCCTTAGTACATAGAAGACGCCACACGGGCGGATGCCGCCGTCGCGACGTGTTCAAAACAGCCAACCTCGCATTTTGAGACGCGCCTTGCCATTCCCTCATTGGCGAAGCCCACTTTGCGCCCATAGGCAGGTGCGTTTGACATACAATACCCCCGTATGGTATAATACGCGCCACTTATCCGAAATAGGAGACAGATACATGAAGGACTGCTACGACCAGGAAAAACTGACAATCAGATTGAACCGTGTGATGGGGCAGATTGCCGCCATCAAGCGCATGGTCGAGGATGATCAGGCGAAGTGCGAAGACATCATGATCCAAATCAACGCGGCGGATGCGGCGTTGCATCGGATCGGGCTTCTGATACTCGAAGGTCATCTCGGCCATTGCGTCCGCAAGGGCATTGAGGAGGGTCATGCGGAGGAGGCGATTGACAACTTCACGGAATCACTTGAGCAGTATGTCGGCATCAAGTAGGGAGGTCTGAAAATGGGGTGCTGTTGTTGCGGCGGCGGCTCGGCGTGCCACACGCACGAAGGCAAGACGGGCTGGGCGCTCGTAGATGCGCGGATTGGGCGGTTCTGCGAGAAGTTGGAATCGTGGCGGGCGATTATACTGAGCGGCGCGTGCGTGCTGATGGGGCTTGTCGTGCACCTGAAGTCCGGCGGCATGGGGTGCGGGGGCAAGTCCCCGTGGTGGAATCCCGCGCTTGTCGCAGTCGTGCTGTGCGGCGTGCCGATGGCCTACGGGGCGTTCAAGGCGCTCGTCGTGCGCCATCGGATAACTTCGGGGCTTCTCATCACGATGGCGATGATTGCCGCGATGGCGATTGGCGAGCTCTTCGCCGCCGGCGAGGTCGCGTTCATCATGGCCATCGGCGAGAAACTCGAGGAATTCACCGTCGGCCGTGCGTCGAAAGGCGTAAAGGCCCTCATCCGCCTGAAGGACTCCGTGCGGAAGGAGGTCGCAGTCGGTGCAATCATTGCGGTGAGTCCGGGCGAGGCGTTCCCCTGCGACGGCATCGTGACGAAGGGCGAGACGACGGTGGATCAGTCCATCGTGACGGGCGAATCCGTCCCCGTGCGCAAGGCCGTCGGCGACAGCGTGTTCACGGGCACGCTGAACCGCTACGGGCGGATTGAGATTCGGGCGACGGCGGTTGGCGCGGATACGAGCCTCGAGAAGATCATCCGGCTCGTGAACGAGTCGAACAACCACAAGGCCCCCATGCAGCGACTGGCCGACCGCTGGGCCGCCATTCTCGTGCCGACTGCGCTCGGCGTGGCGGTCGCCACATTCGTCGTCTGCCACCTTTTCCTGGACGTGGAACTGCACGGCAGCCTGACGCGGGCGGTCACGGTGCTTGTCACGTTCTGTCCGTGCGCCCTGGCGCTGGCGACCCCGACCTCCGTCATGGCGGCGATTGGCCAGGCCACGAGGCGCGGCGTTCTCATCAAGACGGGCGAAGCGCTCGAACGGATGGCCTCCGTCAATACCGTGACGTTTGACAAGACCGGCACGATTACGAAAGGAACGTGGGCGAATTCGCTCGCCCGTGATGCGGACGGGCGCATTCTCGCGGGCGAGAAGATGGATGTCGCGGACGAGTTGCGCGAAACGGCCCCGGCCACGGTGAAGCGGCTGAAAGACCTGGGTGTGGAGTCGTGGCTGCTCACGGGCGACCACCGCGAGATTGCCGCGAAGTACGCCGCCGCCTGCGGCATCGACAACGTGAAAGCCGACCTCCTGCCCGAGGAGAAGGTGAACGCCGTGAAGGACTTGACCGCGCAGGGACGGCATGTGGCGATGGTCGGTGACGGGGTGAACGACGCCGCCGCGATGAAATACGCCGACGTGGGCATCGCCATGGCGGGTGCGGGAACGGATGTTGCCGCCGAAGCGAGCGACATCGCGATTATGAACGACGACATCGCGTCCGTCGCCTACCTGAAGCGGCTGGCGGCGGCGTGCCTGAACACGATCCGCTTCAACATCACGCTGTCGATGGGCATCAACTTCGTGGCCGTCCTGTTGGGCGTACTGGGCGTCATGACCCCGGTCGTCGGCGCACTCGTCCACAACGCGGGCTCGATACTCGTCGTCCTCAACGCGGCGCTTCTCTACGACCGCAAGTTGTTCCGCAATTGAAACCAAGCCCCGGCAAAAATTGGCAAACCCCCGAAAAGCCCGCCCGCTTTACAACCGTCGTCGGAATTGATACAATACGGACATATGAAAATCACATTCTACGGTGCGGCACAGACCACGACGGGGTCGATGCATCTCGTCGAAGCGAACGGGAAGCGCATTCTTCTCGACTGCGGGCTCTACCAGGGCCACCGCAAGGAAGCGTTTGAAAAGAACCGCCACATTCCGGTCGATCCGAAGACGATCGACTACGCGATTCTTTCCCACGCTCACATCGACCACTCGGGAAACCTGCCCCAGCTCGTGCGGCAGGGCTTTCGCGGGCGCGTCTTCGCGCGGCAATCGACGACGGAACTCGCCGACGTGATGCTCCGCGATTCGTGCTTTCTGCAGAAGCGCGACCTCGAGTTCGTCAACAAGAGACGCAAGCGCGACGGCAAGCACCTCTTCGAGCCGCTCTACGACGAACGCGACATCGACGCGCTGATGCAACTCTTCGTGCCGACGCATTTGCACGAGCCGCGCGAAATCGCCCCCGGCATCACGCTCGAGTTCTTCAATGCGGGGCACATCCTCGGCTCGGCCCTCACCCAGCTCGACATCCGCCCCCGGCACGGGCACAACCACCGGATTCTCTTCTCCGGCGACCTCGGGCAGCCCGACCAGCCGATCCTGCGCCACTTCGAGTATCCGACGGGGGCTGATATTCTCCTACTCGAATCAACCTACGCCGACCGCTTCCATCCGTCGGCGGACGACGTGGAGCTGCGGCTCGAGAACTACCTGAAGTTCATCGACCGACACAACTCGAAACTCATCATACCCGCCTTCTCCGTCGGGCGAACCCAGCAGATCATCTACTATCTCAACAAACTCCGTGCGAAGAAGAAAGTGCCGAGGAAGGTGAAACTCTTCATCGACTCGCCCCTCTCCCAGAAGGCGACGCGCATCTACGCCAAACACCGCGAAGTCTACAACGAGGAGGCCCGCGCCATTCTCGCCGCTGGAGAAGACCCGCTCGAGTTCCCCGGCATGCAGTTCATCGGTTCGCCCGAGGAATCGATGGCGCTGAACGACGCGCCCGGCCCGATGATCATCATCGCCGCGAGCGGCATGTGCGAGGGCGGGCGCGTCCTGCACCACCTGCGCCACGCCGCGCCAGACCCCGACAACATCATCCTCATCTGCGGCTTTCAGGCGGAAAATACGCTCGGCCGACGCATCGTCGAGAGGCGCGAGACAATCAAGATTCTCGGCGAGGAAGTGCCGCTCAACGCCCGCGTCGAGGTAATCAACGCCCTCTCCGCCCATGCCGACCGCCGGGGGCTCATCGAGTGGATCGACGAGGTGAAGGACAACGTGCGCCACGCCTTCGCCGTCCACGGCGAACCCGAAAAGGTCTCCGCCATGGCCGAGATCCTCACGGAACGCGGCATTCCGAAGGTGAACGCCCCCGCGCCGGGGCAGTCCTTCACCTTCGACTGACCGAAACGGCCGGGACGGACTTGGGCGCGGGAAACGCCCCTCAGTCCGTCAGGCCGAGCAGGCGAACGGCGTTCGCGGCGAAAAGCGCGTTCCAGTCCTCCGGCACGCGGACGGACTTCACCCACGAAATCGCCTCCGCATAGTTCGTCCACGGGAAGTCCGTGGCGAAGAGAATGCGATCCGTCGGCCAGCCGCGCAGGAGACGAACCTCCTCGTCGCGATGCCAGTCGCGGTGAAGGGCTGACGTGTCGATGTAGCAGCCGAGTTCCAGCAAATCGTCCGTCGCGTGCGCGGGATAGCCCGCGCAACCGCCCAGATGCGCCGCGATGAACTTCAGCCCGTGCACGTTGCGGAGGAGCGTTGAGATTTCGGCGGGGCCGCACGCATCCGCCCGGTCGCGGTAGCCGAGGTCGAGACCGGCGTGGCATTCCACGACAAGCCCGAGGTCTGCGATTGAACGAAACATCGGCCAGACGGCGGGATCGGCGAGCGAGAAGTCCTGATAGTAGGGATGAAACTTGATTCCCCTGATGCCGGCGGAGGCAATCGCGCGCAGGTGGGGAATCAGTTCGGGATCCTTCGGGTGGACGGAGGCGAACGGGATGATCCGCCGCCGGGCGCGTTCGCCGAGTTCGCCATTGGCGATTTGAAGCGCCGTGCGGAGAATCACGTTGAACTGGCCCGGCTTCGTGGCAATCGGGCACATCACGGCCCGGTCCACTCCGGCGAGTTCCATGCTGTCGAGCTGGTTCTCAAGCGTCCCGTCCCCAACGGGCCAGAGAAACCCCTCCGTCGCCTTGCACATCTGTGCAATGGCGCGTGCCGCCACAATCCGGGGGAAATTGTGCGAATGAACGTCGATAATCATGTCGGCTTACGCGAGGGAGAGGTAGAGTTTCTCGATGTCCTTCACCGTGCAGTCGCGCGGATTGCCCGGACGGCACGCATCCGCGTAGGCCGATTCGGCGAGGAACTTCACGTCCTCCTTCTTTAGGACACCCTTCAGGTTCGTCGGAATGCCGACATCCTTCGAGAGTTTCTCAACCGCCGCGATAGCGGCCTTGCGGGCTTCGGGAAGCGTCATCTTTTCCACGCCCTTCACGCCCATCGCCGCGGCAATCGCGCGGTACTTGCCGCCCGTCTTCGGGGCGTTGAACTTCATCGCCGTCGGCAGCAGAATCGCACACGCCTTGCCGTGCGGCATATCGTAGAGGGCCGAAAGCCCGTGCGCCATCGAATGGTCAATGCCAAGCCCCACGTTCGAGAAGCCCATGCCGGCGATGTACTGCCCAAGGGCCATGCCTTCGCGCCCGGACGGCTTGTTCGCCACCGCGTCGCGCAAGTGGAGCGAGATGAGCCGAATCGCCTCGAGGTGCATGAAGTCCGTCATCGGACACGCCGCCTTGGTGATGTAGCCCTCAATCGCGTGGGTCAGCGCGTCCATCCCCGTAAATGCCGTCAAACCCTTCGGCATTGAAGCCATCATCTCGGGATCGACGAACGCCACGACCGGGATGTCGTGCGGATCGACGCAGACGAACTTGCGGTGCTTCTCAACGTCGGTGATGACGTAGTTGATCGTCACTTCCGCCGCCGTGCCGGCCGTCGTCGGGACGGCGAGAATCGGCTTCGACGGCTTTGACGTCGCCGCGCACCCTTCAAGCGACCGCACGTCGGCGAACTTCGGATTCGCCATGATGATGCCGACCGCCTTCGCCGTATCCATCGAACTGCCGCCGCCAATGGCGATAATCGAATCCGCCTTCGCCTTCTTGAACGCCTTCACGCCGTCCTTCACATTCTGGATGGTTGGATTCGGCTTGATTTCGGAATAGACCGCATGCGAAACCTTCGCCTTGTCGAGAAGCGAGGTCACCTTCTTCGTCACACCGAACTTGATGAGGTCGGGATCCGAGAAGACAATCGGCTTCTTCAGTCCACGTGCCGCGAGTTCGGTCACAATCGCCGCGATTGCTCCCGCACCGTGGTAGGAGGTTTCATTGAGGATGATTCGGTTCATTCGCATTTTCCTTTCGTTTGGTTAGATTCGTTTGGTTAGAAGAGAAGCCAGACGATCAGCCAGTTGACCGCCAGCGAGTAGAGATTGGCCAGAAAGTCGTCAATCACGATGCCGCGCCCGCCAGGGATGGACTGCAACTGCCGCGCCGGCGGCGGCTTGATGACATCCATCGCACGGACGACGCAAAAGAAAATCAGCATCGACCACCACGGCAGGTCAAGGAGCGGAATGCCAACGAACGAAATCGGATAGAGCATCCACTCGTCGGCGGTAATGCGCCCGTCATCCTTGATGCCGAGCGTCCGTTCCGCCACATCGCACACGGGAATTGCCGCCAGAGTCAGCAGAAGACAAAGCGGAATCTGCGCCCACGCCGGGAGGAACGCAAGCGCATAGGCAAGCGCAACTCCCGGCAGACTGCCGAACGTTCCGGGCGCGAACGGGGCGATCAACCCCAGTCCGAACCCGGACGCGACAAGCAGATTCAACTTCTCAAACTTCATGCAGCCAATCGGTCATTCGGCGATCTCACCGTTTTTGAGACGCTTGAAATAACTCTTCGTCTCCGCCACGACGACGCCCGAGAGGGCAATCAGGGCGATCATGTTCGGCACGGCCATCAGTCCGTTGAAGATGTCGGCGATTCCCCACACGGCGGAAATCGTCATGTAAGGCCCGATGAACACGGCAACGATGTAGAGCCAGCGGTAGACGAACACGGGACCCATGCGGCCGTTCGTCAGGTATTCGAGACACCGCTCCGAATAGTAGTCCCACCCGAGGATCGTCGTGAAGCCGAAGAGGACAAGTGAAATCATCACGAGGGCGTCCGTCACAATGGCGGGGAGGAACGGGATGCCCACGGCGAACGCCTTCATGGTCGCCTCGGCCCCCGTCGCGGCGCTTGCGCAGTAGAGTTCGGAAACACCCTTGAACGACTCCGCCGAAACGGGCTGGCTCGTCATGGTCAGCGCAAGCCCCGTCATGGAGCAGACGATAATCGTGTCGAGGAACGTGCCCGTCATGGTGACGAGCCCCTGCCGCACGCACTCCTTCGTCTGCGCGGCCGCCGCCGCGATGGGCGCGGAACCGAGACCCGCCTCGTTCGAGAAGATGCCGCGTGCGATGCCCTTCTGCATCGCCACGATGATCGCACCGAGAACACCGCCCGCGACGGCCTGCGCACCGAACGCGCCCTTCACAATCGTCACGATTGCGGACGGAATCTTCTCGACGTTGCAGAACACCAGCAGGAGGGCGAACATGACGTAGAGAACGACCATGAACGGAATTACCTTCTCGCTCACCTTCGCAATGCGCTTCAATCCGCCGATAATCACCAGCCCCACGATGATCGCCAGCACGATCGAGCCGACGATGGTCGCATAAGAATAGGAGTTGCCGAGAATCGTGCAGTTGTAGACATTCGCCGTATCAACATAACTCTTGAAGAAGGCGTTGAACGACCCGCAAATCGAGTTCACCTGCGAGAACGTGCCGATGCCGAAAAGACCGACGCAGCACCCGAAGAATGCGAAGACGCAGGCGAGCCACTTCCACCTCCGACCCATGCCGCGCTCGATGTAGTAGAACGGGCCGCCGAGAACGTGACCCGTTTCGGGGTCGTGGTCGCGGTATTTCACCGCAAGCAACCCCTCGGCGTACTTCGTCGCCATCCCGAAGAGCGCGGCAATCCACATCCAGAACAGCGCACCCGGGCCGCCAGCCACATACGCCGTCGCCACGCCCACGATATTGCCCGTGCCGATTGTCGCCGAAAGCGCCGTGCAGAGCGCACCGAAACTCGTCACCTCGCCCTTCGCACCGTGTTCGACCTTCTCGTTCCTGAACATATACTTGAGCGCACGCGGCAATTGAATGAATTGCATTCCGCACAGTCTGATCGTCAGGAAGATTCCCCCGAAGAGAATCAGAATGATGAGGAGGGGCACGGGAAATCCCCCGACCTCGAATGAAGTCCCCCAAACCTTGTCGTCCACAAGATTCACGAAGTCCGTGAATCGATCCAGCCACGTCGCCGTCGCCAACATGAGTTACTGCCTTTCCGTCCTTTCGCCTGAGAGATTGCCCGCGACCCTTTTCGCAGACTTACACCTTCGGCACCCGACACCATGTCGGGCTTCTCCGGACACCGCATACGCGGCACTTGTGCACATATTATATCAAAAATTCCTAACTCAACCGACCACATCGGGCATTTTCCGTCGCATTTACTCTGCCCGACAAAAATGGTATAATACCGCCGTTTCCCCGCTGGAGGGCGAAGGTTCGCCCGAACGTGGGGAGGCGCGACACAGTTCGGGAACTGACGGGAAGCGTCAAGCTACTTCGTGTGAGCCGACGACCCCTTCCACCCCCGGATGACTGACAAATCAATTTGCAACTGCAAAGCGATCGTCCAGAGGAACGTGAGAAATTTCAATGGTGACGGCACTGTGCGGGAAACGCAATTACGTTTCCTTCCTTTCTGTTTCACCATGGGCTATTCTCACGGCCTCTCTGGGAATGCGAAAGGAAGGTTTCTTTTTGTAGGCGATTGCCGCGCGGGAGCAAGAAACAAAAAAGGAGAAAAGAATGGAAAAGACCAAGATGCTGACATTTCTGGCGGCGGGCGCCTGCGCCCTGTCCGCCGTCGCCGCAGGCGTTCAGACGACGCTGAAGGCGACAAATCCAAAGGGACTCGTCTTCGCGGGCTGGTACGGCGAGGACGGCTCGCCGCTCGCCGGCGGGGGTGACTACCGATCCCCGTCCCTCCCCTACGCGATGCCGGACTCGGTATCCGCCGTGTGGGCAAGGTACGCCCTGGCGCAGGACGACGCCACCTCCCTCGGCATTGACGTGGAGGACCGATACAGCACGTCCGGCGCGTTCGACCTGACGCTCAACGTCCGCTCCCTCTCGTTTCCGAAGGTCGCGGTCTCCGGCCTGCCGGCGGGTCTGCAGTTCGACGCGAAGAACCTCCGCATCTACGGGACGGCGAAGAAGCCGGGCACGTACACCGTCACGGCGAAACTGACGAACGCCTCCGTGAAGAAGGCGACTGTGAAGACCTTTACCATCGTCGTGGACAACCTGACGGGCGCGAACGAACTGCTGAGCGTCCGCAGTGCGGCGGACGGCGCGACCGCGCTCAGGAACGCACGCGGCGAGAGGTATGTGATTTCCGCCGGCGTGTCGGAACTCGACCTGCCCGTGCTGAACGCCGCGAATAGTGCGGACAAGCTGACGCTGTCGGGGCTGCCGCCGGGGCTGAAGTACAACGCGGGGACGGGCCGGATCGAGGGCGTGGCCACGAAGGCCGGCACGTACACCGTCACGGCGACGGTAAAGTCGGGCAAGGCATCCTCCGTCTCGACGTTCACCGTGGAGGTCAGGGCACTCCCCGAATGGGCGGTCGGCACGTTCAAGGGCGTGGGTTGGTACGACAGCATCGTATACGATGACGACGACATGATGACCAAGAACATGTTCGGAACCCTTACGGTTGCCGCGAACGGACGGGTGACCGGGAAGATTGCATTTGGGTGGGAAAGAGTAGAAATCCCAATACGCAACTTCTTCGCGACATTCGCGGCGCAGAGCCTGACCGGGTACGACGCCGAGACGGGATTCTACTACCTCGATGCCGAGGTCTTCTTCAATAAGGGCGGAGCGGTCATCGGAGACAGGCGCACCCGTCGTTTCTACCTGAAGCCCGCGGCCTATGATTCGGACGGGAAACTGACGGTCGGCGAGATTCACGTGGAGGAGGACGACTTCAGACTCCGCCTCACGCAGGACGTTCTCAAGCGCAAGGACTTTACCGACAGGCCGAGTTTCACCGCGAAGAAGACGACCGTCAGCATTGCCCGTCCGGTTTCCTGGCATGAATGGATAGACGGCATGGGCTACTGCTGGCTTGAGGGCACGGGGATTTTCACACTGGTGATCAGCAGTTCGGGCGCGGTCACAGCGACGTATGCCGAATCTGACGTAATTGTATACCCTGAAAATTCCTCGGTTGGCAAATACTATAAAAATTACTGCTCGCGTAGTATTGCGGCCTCGCTTATGCCCACTCGCCACATGAAGGCGAGGACGGAGGAATACTATCTGGCAGAAGTCCCAGTCTTTTCGCCGGGTGGCGATACCGCCATCTCCTTTGAACTCAAGCTGCCCGTCTCCCCGGACGGGAAGATCTACGAGAGGAGCTGTGAATTCGTCTCCATTTCGGACATTCCCGTCGAGGACATTGACGAATGGCCCTTTTGACGCGCCACAGGACGAATGATGAGAAAGCGTGATTCAGGAACGCCGAACGACAGCCGGGGACTCAGTCCCTGGCTGTCGCTCTTCTGCGGCGCGGCGCTTCTCCTCGCGGGCGTTCTCATCGGGCGGAGTCTAGCTCCGGTCGGTGAGCCGGCCCGATTCGCACATTCGGATACGGAACGATTCAACCGCACCGACGGCCCTCTTCAGTCTGCGACTGCGGATGCCTCCGCTTCACAGGACGAGAATGCCGCCGTGGCGGAGAGCGACGAGCCGGAGTCGGAAACCGAGGAGACCGAACCGTCCGATTCGGATGCCGCAGATGCGGCAATCCAGGCGTGGAACGACGCGGTCGATGCGGTGGCGGCGGCGCAGGGGGCGGGGAATCGTCCGTCCGCGGAGTCCGTCGCGGCGTTCAAGGCGGTGTTCGACACGCTCACGGACGAACAGAAGACATCGTGCCTGCAGGAGGCGTTGAACCTTTTCGCGGACGAGTCGTTTGACTGCCTGTCGGCGATTCTTCTCGATTCAAAGGAGCCGGAGGACGTGCTCCAGTCGGTGCTGGGCGACCTCACAACCCGTTCGTCGGAGGTGAGGAATGCGGTTTTGCGCAAACTCGCGGCGAACCCGTCTCATCCGCTTGCCGGAGACGCGGGTGAACTGCTTGAGGGGACGGGATTCCGCCGCCATGCGCGGCGTTCTTCCAACTGGGACTGACGAGGGAAGCGAAGTTCGCCATTCAAGCGATGCCGTCGGCGATGGGAGTCACGACGACAAAAGAGAAGATCCCGACAGAATGCGGGATCTTCTCTTTTAGACTTCGATTGGAGTCTTACTTGTTGAGCGCGGCGGTGACGTCCGCGAGAACCTGACGGAGCGCCTTCGGGACGCGGTGCGCCGTCGTGGAGACGACCTTCGAGTCCTTCGAGGGCTTCGCGTCATACTCGTCGTAGGACGCACCGATCGTCGCGATCTCCTTCTTCCAGCCCTCGACGTCAACCTTGAGAATCTCCTCAAGGTCGGCCTTGACGACGTGGAACTTCGCGCTCTCGTCGTTGTTGGCGAGGTCGA